>CAMLUY010000008.1 GCA_946487985.1 uncultured Clostridia bacterium | reverse complement strand
CTGTAACGGGATTTCCCGGCAGTCCACTACTAGCCAAACGGCTTTCGCGGCTGCTGCTCCAAAGGTGATGGGCTTTGAAAGTCTTTTATTGCCTTGCACCAAGCGGCAACTCTCTGAAAAAGGCCTTTCACGCTCTTGTCCTTTATCACTGCATTTCTGTGCTGGTTGTTTTGCAACCAGTTCTTTCTGATAGTATAAATATATTTTTTGCTATTGTCAATAAAAAATCAATAATTTTCAATGATTTTCTGGGCTTCAACCACGTTTGCGCCCGTCATGATGCCAAGCGGCATCTCATTGGTCTGCCCATGCTTGGTGAAAAGTATTGCAAGCAGCTTGTGATTGCTGTTGAACTCGTCGAGTGCCTCTTCTATTGTGCAGTCTGCCTGTCTGACAATATAGTAGTTGCTGTCCTGCAATGATGAAAGCATGTCCTCAATCTGCACATTATCAAGGAAAGTTGAGCACTTCCCGCCAGTGAGCAAAAATTGCCCCATAGAATTGATAATCTTTTGACCATTTGCTACGCCAATAAGTTGGTTGTTTTTGTACACTGGAATATTACTGAAATTTGACGAGGCTATAAGTTCAATCACCTCGCGCATAGACTTGTCAGCGCTCGTGGTGACTACGTCACGTCTGCCAACCGATTCAAGAGCTTTCGGCGGAGTGGTCAGCAGTTTTTCAATATGCTCAATGTCTTCAACGACAGCGTCGTGCGGCTCAGCAATCACGTAATCTTCATTGTTGTTGTGAATGATTGCGTTGCGAAGGCGGCCATAATCGATGAGCACCTCTTCATATTTTCGTACGACATAGTTCAGGACAACAGATTTTCGAATTAAATCAGAAAATCCCATTGACCTGTTGAAATTGTATCTGGTTTTCAGCGCGTAATCAATATTGTTGTACGCGTCGAGAAAGCGTTTTGCGTTTGATTGGGTATTATTGTTCATGTACGCTCCGTAAATAAGCGTGCTTGCATAAAAAACAAGCCGTTGTCTTATGATAACATATGGCAGACAAAAAAAACAAACTTTTGAAAGCCAAATTGAAAAGAAAAAGCAAATTTTGATAAATTTTGCAGCTTTTTGTGAATTTTTTATTGCAAAATGCAAGCTGTTATGTTAAAATGATATTGTCGAGATAGATGGAGAGATAGCGGTGCTCTGTAACCCACAATCCGCTATAGTGGGATCGAACGCTTGAGAGCGGTTTGATTTTGTCAAAGATGTGTATCAGATGTGCGTGATGAAATCAAGGTCTTATGCAATCAAAACCTTTGAACCATGTCAGAGCCTGACGGCAGCAGCATTAAGAGGGCACTTTGATGTGATGTAAGGTTGCTTTGGTGGAGCGCAGGTTTGGTAAGGCAGTTGGTGATTTCATATCAAATCAAGTTCTCGGCCTTGAATATTCAAGCAGGCAAAAGCGCCTGCTTTTTTGACACATAATTTCTTTTTTGAAAAACAATGGCCTTTACTGATAAAAATATTTTACAAAAAGTTTAAGATAAAAAAATTCCCGAGTTCTTCGGGAATTTTTCTCTTTATTATTCTGATTTTTGAGGCATCAGCTTATTTTCTGCTTTTTTCAAGCCTTTTTTCATTTTTTGTTCAAGCTTGTCAACTTTTTGTTCGGCTTTATCGGCGAGATTTTCAATGCCTTGCTGGGCTTGCTTTTCCATCTTTTCAGCTTCTTGCATCACCTTTTTTTCTGCCTGGTCAACCATCTTTTTGGTGCATTTTGAATATTTGTAAAGCATTGCACCTGCGACCATGCCTGCGCCAAAGCCCATGAGCATCATGAGTTCTTTCATTTGTAACCTCCTTTGCAAATAGTTTGCGCAAATTTACAAAATATATTCGCTCAGCAAAAACTTTACAACAAAAAAATCGACCTTGTCGAAGCCATCAAAATAAGGCTTTTCATCCAAGGTCGACCTTGATATGTTATTCTTGGGCTTTGCGGGCAGAACGCTCTTTCTTTTTGTAAAAGTCTTCAACAGCGCTGTTGATTGCCTCTTCTGCGAGAGCTGCTGCATAAGCTTTGTCCTCTGGTAATCCGTCAGCTTTTTCAAGAATATCAGTTGCTTGAATGCTGAGGGCTTCTTCAAGGGTTGCGTCAATCAGAAGTTCGCATGCCGCGTCACAGGCAACGATGGTTGCCACCCCGCCGTATGCTTTGAAACGTGCGTTTGTGATGGTGTCGTTTTCATCAACAAGTATATAGATTTTTACCACATCACCGCAGTCATTGTTGCCTGACTTGCCTGTACCGTTTGCTCCGCGAAGGCCGCCAGCAAAAGTAGGATTTTTGAATCTTTCAATAATTGCTTTTGTGTACATGATTATTTCCTCCCTGCTTTGGTCAGTGCTGAGATTGAGCGTAATTTTGCAACTGATTTTTCGATCACATCAACAGCATAGTCAATATCTGCACGGCTAATGTTTTTGCCAAAAGATATTCGAATTGATGACTTGATGCGGTCATCATCGAAGCCCATTGCCTTCAAAACATGAGATGGCTGAGCCGAGTTTGATGTGCAGGCTGAGCCAATAGAAACTGCAACGCCGTCAATATCGAGCAGCATGAGCAGTGATTCATTGTCAACCATTTCAAAAGACATATTGAGTATGCCATTAACCTTTTGCTGAGGGTGGCCATTGATTGAGATGTAGTCAACTTTGTCGGTAATGCTTCTGATGAAATAGTCGCGCTCTGACCTTAGTTTTTGCTGATTGATTGTAATGTCGCGAACAGCCATTTCAACGGCTTTGCCGAAGCCTGCAACTGCTGGCACGTTGACTGTTCCGCCACGCTTGCTGCGCTCTTGGTTGCCGCCAACGATCATGTTTTCAATGCGAACACCGTTTTTCAGATACAGGCAGCCAATACCTTTTGGCCCATTTATTTTGTGAGCTGAAAGTGTCATGGCGTCGATTTCCATATCTTGAACGTCAAGTCTGATTGCGCCAAGTGCTTGTACAGCGTCAGTGTGAAAGAGAATGCCATAATCGTGCGCGATCTTAGCGATTGCCTTGATGTTTTGTATTGTGCCAACTTCGTTGTTGACTGCCATGATTGAAATGAGAGTGGTGTCCTTTCTGATTGAATCAAGAAGCTCAACAAGGCTGACAAGGCCAGTGCTGTCAACTGACAGATATGTCACCTCGTACCCCTCTTCTTCAAGCTGCTTGCAGGCGTCAAGCACGGCGTGATGCTCGATTTTGCTGGTGATGATGTGCTTGCCTTTGTTTGCATAGGCATGGGCAATGCCTTTTATTGCCCAGTTGTCAGCCTCTGTGCCGCCTGATGTAAAGTAGATTTCATTTGATTTTGCTGCATTGATTGCAGTTGCGATACGGTCGCGAGCACGGTCAACAATACTCATTGCGTCACGGCCAAAGCTGTGCAAAGAGTTTGAATTGCCATAGATTGCATTAAAGCATGGCAGCATTTCTGCGAGAACCTCGCTTGAAACATAGGTTGTTGATGCATTGTCGAGATATACTTTTCTCATGTCTTACCCCTTTTATTTTTCAATTTTATCACGAAAACACGGTAAAGTCAATAGTCTAAACAAAAACTGCCCTGTTTTAGGGCAGAAAAAAACTGTGCAGCAAAAGTTACATTTTTTGATTTTACAGATATTTTTTAATAGTATTGACGCAGTCGGCGTGCTGCATTACGCCCACGTGTTTTTCAACTTCTTTGCCGTCCTTGAAAAATACCAGTGTCGGAATTGACATAACGCCAAATTTGCGAGCAAGGTTTTCGCATTCATCAACGTCAACCTTGTAAATTTCAGCCTTGCCAGCAATCTCTGGCGCAACGCCTTCAAGTATTTGTGACATCATGCGGCATGGCATGCACCATGTAGCGAAGAAGTCAACAAGCACTACGCCCGATTTGATGGCTTGGTCAAACTCCTGTTCATTGATTTGTTTCATATTTCCCCTCCTATTTTTTATTAACAACTTTTCATTGAAATTTATTTGATTTATTTAATTTGAAATTATCCTGTTTACCACTGCTGCCGCAAGCACTGTTGCGCAAGCGACTGGATAGTAGGATATGCTGCCAACAACGCCCTGCGACTTTATTGGCTTTGAAAATGACGTAACTACATCAAGGGATTGGATACCCTTTTCGCGCAGTTTTTTGCGAACTATTTTGGCAAGTCCGTCATCATGAGTTTTGAAGATGTCAGTCAGCTGAAAGTTTGGTATGTCAAACCTGTTGCCCGCGCCCATGGCTGAAATGATATATTTGCCTGACTGCTTGCAAAAGACAATAAGTTCAAGCTTATCTGACACGCTGTCAATGGCGTCGATGACTATTTCGCTGTCGCCACCCTCGAAAAGGTTGTGAAGATTGTCACCGCAAACACGCTGGCAGATGGCGTCAACTTTGGCGTCAGGGTTGATTTTATTGATGATCTTTTTGAGTACGTCAACCTTGTTTTCGCCAATAGTTTCTGGGAAAGCCACTGCCTGCCTGTTGATGTTTGATGGTGACACTTTGTCAAAGTCGATAAGGCGAAAGCGTCCCACACCAGCGCGGCAAAGAAGAAGGGCAACCGCTCCGCCAACGCCGCCAGTGCCCACGATGGTTACGGCTGCGCGGGCAAGCTTTTGCTGTCCATCACTGCCAATCAAGATTTCATTTCTTGAAGTGTCCATGCTCTATCCTATAAGATGTATTTTTTGAGGTCAAATTTCTTTTTCACCTCTTTAAAGGCGTTCTGGACATAGGCGCGGTCAATTTTGACTGTTGTCATTGGCAGCTCGTTTGAAGCATTGAAAGATATGTCTTCAAGCAGCGCCTCCATGATGGTATGCAGGCGGCGCGCGCCAATGTTTTCGCTGGTTTCATTTTCAGCGAAAGCCATTTCGGCAATTTCGTCAAGTGCGTCATCGGTGAATTTCAGGTCGATATTGTCAACTTTCAAGATTGACGCATATTGAAGTGTAACTGAGTTTTTGGTTTCTGACAAGATGCGGACAAAGTCCTCTTTGGTCAGGTTGTCAAGGTCTACGCGAATTGGAAACCTGCCTTGAAGCTCTGGAATCATGTCTTCAATGTTGGACACGTGGAATGCGCCCGAGGCAATAAAGAGAATGAAGTCTGTCTTGACATTGCCATATTTGGTCGCAACCGTGCTGCCTTCAACGATAGGAAGAATATCGCGTTGTACGCCTTCGCGAGAGACGTCCTGATTGTTTGAGCCACCCGCCTTGCCGATGATTTTATCGATTTCATCGATGAAAATGATGCCCTCCTCTTCGGTGCGGCGTATTGCCTCGGCAAAAACGTTGTCTTTATCGATGATTTTGTCGCACTCCTCAGCCGTCAGGATTTCACGAGCGCGAGCAACTGTCATGTGGCGTTTTTTGTGCTTTTGAGGAAGAAGCCCATCAAATACTGAGCCAAGGTTGATCTCTGGCCCGCCAATAGCAACCATTGGCTTTGGTGTGTCAGCGACGTACACCTCAATCTGCTCATTTTCAAGCTTGCCCTCTTTGAGGTCATTTTCGACTATGGTTTTGTCAACCGTCTGGTCATGAGCACGCCTTGCGTCACAGATGGCGTCGACAAGTTTTCTTTCAACCGTTGGCTGAACCTTGGCTTCAACTTCGTGCGCCTGCTCATCTTTGACCATGCGAACGGCAACTTCGACAAGATCGCGAACCATACTTTCTACGTCACGGCCAACATAGCCAACTTCGGTATATTTTGTTGCCTCCACCTTGATAAAAGGCGCACCAACAAGTCTTGCAAGTCGCCTTGCGATTTCTGTTTTGCCTACGCCTGTTGGGCCGCGCATGATAATATTTTTTGGCGTGATCTCCTCACGCAGTTCTTTTGGCAGGCGGCTGCGGCGATATCTGTTGCGAAGTGCGATTGCCACCGCACGCTTTGCCTTTGGCTGGCCGATTATGTATTTGTCAAGTTCCTCAACTATTTGCCTTGGTGTCATGTTCATGGATTACACCTCCTCTACTGTAATATGGTCGTTGGTAAATACGCAAATTTGTCCTGCAATTTGAAGGGCTTTTTCTGCGATTTCATGAGCGGACAGGTCTGTGTTTTGTTTGAGCGCCTTTGCCGCTGCAAGTGCGTAATTGCCACCCGAACCAATCGCGCAAACATCGTCGTCAGGTTCGATAACCTCGCCTGTGCCGCTGACGATGAGAAGGGTGTCCTTGTCTGCAACAATCATCATTGCGTTCAGCTGGCGGCTTGCCTTGTCGTCACGCCATGTGCCTGCAAGCTCAACAGCACTGCGCATCAGATTCCCTGAAAATTTATTGAGCATATTTTCAAATCTTTCGCAAAGGCTGAAAGCATCTGCGACAGAGCCAGCAAAGCCGATGACAACTTTGTCATTGTAAATCCTGCGTACTTTGTGTGCATTTGATTTGAAAACTACGCTTTCTGAAAGGGTAACCTGACCATCACCAGCGATAGCAATATGTCCATCGCGTTTCACGCCACAAATGGTCGTCCCCCTAAACATACTTTCCATAAATGTACTCCTCCTTGTATTTTGCAAGTGCGTCCACCGAAGTGCTGAACAATGTTTCAATGTTGTTCTGCCCCTCGACAGCCACCTGTGATGATATTATATCATAGTTGTGCGAATTCTCATTCTTTTTTTGAAGATTTGAGGAAATAATTTTGTGACACAGCTTGCCAATGCAAGATTTTTCTGGCAATGCAAGCATGCTTTGGCCATATGAATATTTGTTCACACATATTGCGGTGGCCATTCCGCTTGCGACACGGTCAACAAAATCTGACAGACCAAGGATTGAACCTGCAAAGAAGAGGTTTTCGTCCATTACGCACTGATTGAAGTCGTTGAGCACATATTTCGTATTGATGTGCACAGAGTCAATCACATCAGCAGCGCGAACAAGGCCTGCATTTTCAAAGCCTGGCAGCGCCCTGAAAATTTCCAGCTGGCAATCGGCAGGCAGTTTTGACGAAAGGTTTTCAATCACAAAGCCATCATCGCAGGTTGAAAGGCTGACCACAGCGTAAGGTCTTGATTCAAGCTCAGGCAGAAATACCGGAACAAATGAAAAGCATTTGAGTGCGTCGCGAGCCTTGATCACAAGGTCTTCAACGGTATTTTCAACGAACCTGAATTTGCCCAGTTTGTTGCAAATTCTCAGTACCGCATTGAGAAAATCAACATATTCGTTGTATGAAAGTGGCAAATACAGCATATTGTCACCTTCTTTATGATAGAGCTTGGTTTGGTCGATATTGCAAACGATTGGGTTGATAGCCGATGTTCGCAAAAGGCGCATACTGCCAAGCTTTTTGGTAAGAAAATCCGCCATGCAGCTGTCAGTGTTTGAGCCAGTTGCAACAATGGTGATTTCCTTTGGGTTTAATTCATGCACGCAGGCATCAAAGTACTCTATATTCCTGCTTTTTTTGACAAGTTCGCGGCCAAATTCAAGAACCTTTGACGGTATGCAACCATGATAGCCTGTATTCAAAAGGCGCTGCTCTTCTGCAATCAGTGGCGAGCCCAGCAGTGACAGTTCGCGTGTCAAGAGCGACTGGCAAAGCTCTTCTTGCTTTGATTTTTGACGAGAGCGGCAAAAGCTGCAATTACAATTTGCAAGCGGAGTTTCATGACCGAAAATATGTACCCTATTGCCATGAGCGGCAAGAAATAGTGCGCATTCAATGCCTGCAAAACCGAATCCAATTACATTTATTGGCGTATTAAACAATTTCATTTATTCTCCTTTATTCAAAAAGAGTATAATTGGTTTTTGTAAATTTCAGCAAGTGAAGCGAATTTAAATTATTGCGAAAGGGCTCGGCGATTTGGTCATTTTGTCGAATGCTCTTTATATTGCTGATTGAATCCATGTGTATAGTGTAAAAACTTCCTCAAATTAAAGATAACACTTTTGTTTTGTCAAAGTCAACTTTTTATCAAACAAAAAAGCATCTCTTTTGCAGAGATGCAAGTGTAGACAAATATTCAAGCTGCTCAAAAACAAGTGAGGCTAGGCTGGCAAATGGTCAAAAGCAGGAGTTTAGTCAACCTAAATGACTGTCGCATCACGCCGTTTTTCAGCAGTCTTGCTTGTAATCACACTGATTGTTCGAGCATTTATGCACTTTTCCCTTGACTATGATTGGACTGCTGCATTTTGGGCATTTTTCACCTGTTGTAATATCCCAGCTCATGAATTTGCAGTCAGGATATCTTTCACAGGAGTAGAAAATCTTGCCTTTTTTGCTTCGTTTTTCAACCATGGAGCTGCCGCATTCTGGACATTTGCCCACTTTTTTTATGCTGCTTTCAACCGGCTTGGTGTTTTTGCATTTTGGAAAGTTTGAGCATGCCAAAAACTCGCCATATCTGCCAGCGCGTATCACCATTTTCCCGCCGCATTTATCGCAGATGATGTCTGTTTCTTTTGGCGGCTCTTTCATGGTCAGTGCGCTGGAATCTGCCTGTGCAAGCAGTTTTTCAAAGCCATTCCAGAAGTTTGACACCACATTGTGCCAGTCTTCATTTTTGGTCGCAATGTCGTCAAGGCGCTGCTCCATATGCGCGGTGAATTTGACATTGATTACGCTGCTGAAAAATTGTTCGAGATAGGCTGTAATCTTTCGGCCAAGTTCGGTTGTGTGAAGATATTTGCCCTCTTTTTCTGTATAGTGCCTGCTTGCAAGCACGATGATTGTTGCCGCATAGGTTGCAGGACGGCCAATGCCTTTTTCCTCCATTGCCTTGACAAGACTTGCCTCTGTGTAGCGAACTGGCGGCTTTGTGAACTTTTGCTCAGGAATAATCTTGGTGCAAGGCAAAGACTCGCCCTTTTCGAGTTTTGGCAGTCTGCCTGCAAGTCCGTCCTTTTTGTCGTCTTCGACGAACTCTTTGTACACGGTGGTATAGCCTGGAAACTCCATGGTTCTGCCAGTGACTTTGAAGCCGTAGTCCTGAACATCGAAAGTGACTGACACGTTGGAGTATTCAGCTTCTGCCATTTGGCTGGCAAGAAATCTCTCATAGATTAGTTTGTAAAGTTTGTAGTTGTCCGGCGAAAGGGTTTCTTTGACCTGCTCTGGCGTAATGTCCATGGTGATTGGTCTGATGGCTTCGTGCGCGTCCTGAGCTGAGTCTTTGGTATGATAGATGTTAGGCTTTTCTGGCAGAAAGTCCTTGCCGTATTTGTTTTCAATAAACGCCCTGCACGCTGCCTGAGCGTCAGTTGAAACACGGACAGAGTCTGTTCTGATGTATGTAATCAGAGCAATCTTGCCCTCACCCTTGACGTCGACGCCTTCATAAAGTTGCTGCGCTGCCGAAGTTGTTCGGGCAAGCGACATGCCGAGCTTATTCAAAGCGTCCTGCTGCATGGTTGAGGTTGTGAAAGGTGCTGGCGGGTGAGATTTTGTTCGGGTTTTCTTTATTTCCTCAACTGTGAAGTCTTTGCCTGTGATTTCTGACAGCATTTTATCGACTTCATCTTTGTTTTTTGGTACAAACTTCTTTTTCTTGTATGTTGCAAGCGCGGCCTTTATTTCACTGGCGTCTTTTTTGAGCAGTGCAGTAACTGTCCAATACTCCTCTGGCACAAAGGCTTCGATTTCTCTTTCTCTGTCAACCACAAGTTTGAGTGCCACCGACTGAACACGTCCAGCACTGAGCTTTGGTGCAATCTTTTTGCAAAGTATAGGCGACAGCTTATAGCCCACAATCCTGTCAAGCACGCGGCGTGCCTGCTGCGCGTCGACAAGTTTGAGGTCGATCTTGCGTGGCGATTCAAGGGCTTTTGTTACTGCCTTTTTTGAAATTTCATTAAATTCAATTCGGCATGGTGTGTTTGGGTCATAGCCGAGTATGTTTGCAACATGCCATGAGATGGCCTCTCCTTCGCGGTCGGGGTCGGTTGCGATCAGCACTTGATCGGCTTTGCTTGCAGCCTTTTTCATGTCTTCAATCAGCGCTTTTTTATCTGCAACAAGCTCATACTTTGGCTGAAAGTTGTTTTTGATGTCAATGGCAAAGCTTTTTGGCGGCAGGTCACGGATATGGCCTTTGGTGGCGAACACCTCATAGCCAGGGCCGAGATATTTTTTCAGTGCCTCTCGTTTGAAAGGCGATTCGATGATTACTAATTTCAAAACAAACCTCCATCATTTGAGCGATATCAGACCGCCCGGTAACTTTGATATTATTCCACGAATTTCAAGCATTGTCAAGCAGGACTGAAAATCGTCGATGTTCAGACCGCAATTTTTTGTCAAAAAGTCTACGTCTTTCATGCCGTCTTCAAGAAGGCTGGTGATTGCCTGCTCTTCAACTGTAAGCTGAATGGCTGCACTGTTTGCAGTTTTTGTTCTGGCTTTTGGCTGGCTTTGAAAGCCATAGTCTGACAAGATGTCCTCTGCGCAGGTAATGCAGCGCGCCTGACCACTTTTGATGATATCGTTTGTCAGCTCGCTTGTCGGGCTGTCAATATTGCCAGGCACAGAGTAGATATTTTTACCATATGTAAGTGCGAACTCTTTGGTGTGAATGGTACCGCTTTTTATGCTGGCTTCTGTGATAAGTGTGCCAGATGACAGCGCTGCAATGATGCGATTGCGATGCGGGAAGGTATATCTTGTTGCGCTGCGGCTTGGTGTGTACTCGCTGACGAGCAGGCCTTTTTGAGCAATCTCGTCTGCAAGGCCTTGGTGATCTGGCGGATAAATGCGGTTGAAGCCAGAGCCAAGTACCGCGATTGTCTTGCCGCCCTCATCAAGGCAGGCGCGATGTGCAAGGCTGTCAATGCCATAGGCAAGCCCGCTGACAATAACAATCCCCTGTTTTGCAACCTTGCTGACAATGCGGTTGGTTACAACTCTGCCATAGCTTGACGGCTTTCTTGTGCCAACAACTGAAAGTGCTGGCTTTTTCAAGAGCGAAATGTCGCCTTTGCAGAAAAGATAGTATGGCGCATCTGGCAATACGCGCAGGCTTTCTGGAAAGCGCTCGTCAAACCTGGTAAGCAAAATAATGTCCTGATCGGAGAGGTTTTTTATGTATGTATCAATCCGAGCCTGCTCTGCCCGTTCGCGCATTTTGTAAACCGCGTCTTCTGAAAGCAGGTCTTTGTCAATCTTCATTCTGCAAAAATGTTTGAGTGAAAAGTCATCGTTCATTGCAGCAATCAGCTGTCTGATTTTGCTTTCTGTCAAATCAAACATTGAAAGAAAGCGCAAGAAATTTTCTAATTCATTTGTACAGGACATTATTTTCTCCTTCTTCTTAGAGATTTTACATACAAAAAGCTGATTTTGCAAACAATTTCATGATTTTTTAAGGTTTTTGACAATAAAAAGAAAAATTTTTAACAAAAAAAATATACTACATTAAAAAAAATGAGGGCTTAATTTTACCGTATTGTTGCGGTAAACTCCTCATTTTTCTTGGCTAATGCAAGAGTTGATTTGTGCTATCGCCAATATTTTTTGTCGAGATTGCGATAGGAAATGGCCTCTGCGACATGCTTTGGCAAGATGTTCTCACTGCCAGCAAGGTCTGCAATGGTTCGAGCGACTTTTAATATTCTATCGTGAGCACGAGCGCTGAGTTTGAGTTTTTCAAATGCCGAACGCAGCATTTCTTCGCAGACAGCGTCAAGTTTGCAATACTTTTTTGTTTGGGCTGTGCTCATCTTGGCGTTGCAATAGTTGGAGCTGCCCTTGAACCTTTCAAGTTGTATTTTTCTCGCACTGTCAACCCGCTTTTTGATATCTGCCGAGCACTCTTCATTGCTTTCGCTGCGCAGTTGGTCATATGTGACATTGTCAACTTCAATATGAATGTCGATTCTGTCCATGATTGGCCCTGAAAGCTTGGACAAATATTTGTTGATTTGGCTTGCTGAGCAGTGGCACTCTCTGTCAACCGATCCGTAATTGCCGCAAGGGCAAGGATTCATACTGGCAATCAGTGTAAAATTTGCTGGATATGTGATTGTTGCGTTTGAGCGGGCAACAGTGATGACTCCGTCTTCAAGAGGCTGGCGCAAGGTCTCAATGGTGTGGCGAGAGTATTCTGGAAATTCGTCCAAGAAAAGTACGCCGTGGTCGGCAAGCGAGATTTCACCTGGCTTACTGTTTGTGCCGCCACCCGTCAGGCTGACTGTGCTTGCTGTATGGTGTGGGCATCTGAAAGGCCTGGTAGACACTATGCCTTTTGCAAGGTCGAGCTCCCCCGCGATCGAGTGAATTTTTGTGACTTCCAAGGCCTCTTCAAAAGTCATATCTGGCAAAATTGATGGGAAGCACTTTGCAAGCATGCTTTTACCGCTTCCAGGAGGGCCTATCATCAGCAGGTTGTGCCCGCCTGCGGCTGCAATTTCAAGCGCCCTCTTTGCAACTTTTTGACCTTTGACAAAACAGAAATCCATGCCTCGTTTTTCAGCTGCCAGCGCGCTTTCGAAGTCGCAGGTCTCAATAGGCTGTAAAGTTACATTGCCTTTCAAAAAGCCAAGTGTTTCCAAAAGTGAGCTGACAGGATATGCGTTTATGCCAGAGATGTAGCTTGCTTCAAAGCTGTTGCCTTTTGGTATGATAAAATTTTTATAGCCAAGTTTTCGCGCGGCAATAAGAAGTGGCAGAACGCCGCGAACCTGCTTGACCGTGCCGTCAAATGACAGCTCGCCGATATAGCAGTACTTGTCGTAATTCTTTATCTCATTTTCGTCATCGCATGAAAGAATAGCAACCGCCATTGCAAGGTCGTAAAGCGAGCCCTCTTTTTTAATGTCTGCGGGAGCAAGGTTGACAGTAATCCGCTTTGCAGGATAAACAAGAGCGCTGTTTTTTATTGCAGAACGCACCCTTTCTTTTGCCTCCTTGATTGCAGTATCTGCAAGACCTACAATCTCAAAGTGCGGCAGACCATTTGAAACGTCTGTTTCAACATCTACGCAATATCCATCAATACCTTTCAAGCCAAAGCTGGTAACCTTTGCAAGCATAAACATCTCCTTTTTGTAAAAAGTATATATAAAATGACAAAATTATACAAATATATTTTACAAAAAGAATGATTTTTGACAAATTTGAAAAAAACAGAGGTCTATTCCTCTGGTTTTTCGCTTTCTATTTTGAGCTTTTTGATTTCCTCTTTTTGAGCGTCTGTCAGCTTATAGGATATGCACGCCTTTTGAACGGTCTTATTTCGAATAAACTCGTCGTCAATATCCTGCATGAACTTGTACATATAATTATAGTCGAGAGCAAAAGCCTCGCCATAGCACCATGCAATGGCCATCTTTACATAAAACTCATCATTTTTTACCGATTTGAGAAGATTGACTACTCCTTTTAAATCGTCTTTCAAGGCATATTTAATAAGCCATACCACACCAGCACGCGCAGAAAAGACATGCGGCGAATCTAAAAGGCTGATAAAGAAGTCCTTTTCGCTTTCCATACCTTTGATTCTTGAAATGATGGCATCGCATGTGCACCAGTCTTGAATATGTGGCAAAAGTGTTTTAATATAGCCAACCTTTTCACTGCTTGGGCGTGTTGACCTGCCGATATAAAATCCTGCAAGCATAACCTCATCGTTATTTGTCAGCGGAAATTGATAAAAGTCAGCGTCAATGCGGCTGAGCGTCTTTGCAAAATCATCAAGAAGCCTTGTCTTTACCCCGCGCATATCATATTTTGGCTGGTCAAGTTTTTGCCCCGCTTCTGCCATCTCAGCTTCGGTCTGCTTTTCTTTTTGTACGTTCGCAACGTAATCGTGAACCATCTCTTTTATATTCATTCTCTTTCTCCCGTGAGCATTTCTCACCTACTTTTCACAAAGGATATTAGTACAGTAAAGTACAAAAAGTCAAATTTTTCGACAAAATTCTTTTCGCGATTTTATTAGTCTTGACGCATTAAATTCGTCAAAAAGGCTGCGAGCAACAAAAGGCGTCAGGTTTTCTTTCTTTCGTCACCTGTTTTAATATGTTTGACTGCATTTTTGAAAATTATTCAAGCATTTTGTAAAATTTTGTAAAAAACTTTTCAAATATCTTTGCATTATTGTGAAATGATATGTATAATAAAAAAGTCGGAGGAAAAAATGAGTCTTTACATGCAAGAGGAAAAAGAGCTGACTCTTGAAAAGCACATCTCATCACTGCTTGTGATATTAAAAATCGGTCCAAATTTGAAAGGATATGATTACCTTAAAGCTGGCGCTCTTGAAATGACACTTGATCATTCCAAAAAGCATCATATGAGCAACAATCTCTACGCCAAGCTTTCAACAAAATTCAACCTGCAAAGAGATTGTATTGACAGAGCTATGCGACATGCCATAGATATTTCACATCAACGCGGCGGCATTCCTGAATTTGAAAAGCTTGCCGATGTTGAGTTTTCGCTGCCAAGGCCTACACCACGAGAAATGATGTGTATGTTGTCAATTTTGGCAGAGCAATACGACTTTTCAGAAAGCAACGTTGCCAAATAAGAACATATTAGGCGCAAATAAAATTGAGTAAAGGGTTACTTTGTTTGCGTCAACTAAATTTAGATTTTTGAATTTAGTCTTTTATGCAGGTCATAAATCTGCCACGCTTTTTTGGCGGAAAATATTCAGCAGTAGTTTGTTTATTCATTGCAGTCAAAACACACATCACAAAAAACGCTAGCGTTTACCCTACTGTATGAAATAGAGTTGTAAAAATTTTGCAAAGAGCAAGCTGTTTGAAAACAACAGCAAGAAAGCTGCATGGATTTTTGTCGTCCGCTTGCTGTGAAAACATGCAAAAAATTTGAGAGCCTAATGCAAAATGAGGCCAAGCTTTTTTGCTGCCCTTGCACAAAATCCATCTAAGAAATATTGGAAAGTGCGAAAAATAAATCAAATTTCACCTAAGAATTATTCAAAAAACATTTTGTGTAAAAAAGAAGAATCATATTTCCTATATAA
>CAMLUY010000007.1 GCA_946487985.1 uncultured Clostridia bacterium | reverse complement strand
AGTCGAATGCTCTACCAACTGAGCTAGCAGTCCATATTTGATTATTAAGTTGTATTCTGTTTGTCCGGGGTGAGAGCCCGGGCAAGAACGCGGGTTCCCTGAAAATCGCAAGATTTTTAGGGTGCAGCCTCGGACCCTTCGATTAAGAGTCGAATGCTTTTGCCCTGAGCTAGCAGTCCATATTTGATTATTAAGTTGTATTCTGTTTGTCCGGGGTGAGAGCCCGGGCAAGAACGCGGGTTCCCTGAAAATCGCAAGATTTTTAGGGTGCAGCCTCGGACCCTTCGATTAGGAGTCGAATGCTTTTGCCATGAGCTAGCAGCATATAATTTGTTGTAACCTGTTTGTCCAAAACTTTATGGTACGTTTTGCATTATACTACACTTTTCCGACTTTGTCAATCATTATGGATACTTTTTCAAAAATTGTCTGTTTTTAAGAATTCCATGACAAAACCTATGCATATAAATGCATAAGATCTGCTCGTGGAACATCTTAATTAATGAAAAGCCAGATTACCTGGCCTTTCATCGAAACAAGCTGTATTTCTTTAAAAACAACTACTCTTCTTCCACAACGTCATCTTGAAAACGCTCGGGTACAGGAATATTGCCATATTTCTTTTCAAAGTCTTGAATATGCTTTTTTATCACATATTCCATTTCACGGTTCTTTGATCTGCCGTAAAAGTCTGCTACGAATGAAATTTTGAACAAAATTTCCTTTGACACACGCAACGTATATCTTGGATAGTCTTTTTTCATGATTTTACACCTCTCAGTATAAATAATAATGAATCAAAAACCCAAATTTATACAGGTGACGCCATAATGACGTCACTTTTCGACACTTTTTTTGAACATTTTGTAAATTTCGACAAAAAACAACCTGATTTTGTGCAATCAGGTTGTTTTCCGTATGTTTTTTAGATTGTGTAAAAATTATCGCGCTACTCTATTTCAATATCTTCATAAAAATGACGGTACTTTTCTTTCAATTTTTCGATGTTTTTCCATACTTTTTGAGATATTTGGTTGTTGCATCTATACAATTCATCATTTTCTTTGAGAATCTTCATTTTTTCTTCATACAGTTCTGCAACTTCATTGTAATTAGACAACGCAATTTGTCGATCAGTAGTAGAGTTGAATTTTAGATCCTGCAAAAAGTTTTGTTTTATCATTTTGCCTGTGTATGCATCTCTGACCCATACAACTGATTCATCTTTATCATCGTATGTTATATCATTATCATTGAATTTTAAGGTATCGCTATTATTATCTATGTCGATTTGATAAACTCTATCTGATCTTTTTTTGTCATGTTTGTAAAGAGAAAGTATCACAACATTTTGGCTTTTTGATTTTAAAGTAGCAACAACATCATTGCTCAAAAGAGGTTTTACAGCTGGTGCCATTTTACAGAGTTTAGCTTCAAGGCTTTTTGCAAGAAGATAAGTCTTGATTTTGAAATTATATGCATCAGCGATTTCAGATATTATGCCATCTTTGGTGACTATGCTTTGTCCATTGTCAAAATAGCGTTCAAGCACTTGCGAAACGGCTTTGCCAGTATTTTCAGGTATATATTTTTGCAAAAGATACAATTCTTTTGCAATCTGTAATGGTTCGCAATCATCTGGTCTTTCGATTAACAGTTCGGCAGAAGCAATGATTGCACGCACATAATCGCCGTTCAAAATATCCCAATTTTTTTTCGCATACCTGACAAAGCCTTTTTTATCGACAGCAAACGATTTGCCGTAAGAAATTACCTTATTTTTGCTTTTCTTTTTTAAATAGTCAAAAGTTTTCACAAATACTCCTTTATAACGCATACTATTAATGAATAAAATAGTTTAGTGTTTAATAAATATATCACAACCCTGCAACAAAATCAAGAGTGATATTCAAAATTTTTTTAAAAATTGGCAACAAAATATTGCAAATATCAATGCTGTACTCTTTAATTGAAAACAAAATTGCATTGAGAAAGAGGAACATCAAAATAATACAAAAAACAGCATTATTTTTTTAATAATGAGATAAAATTAGTTGACTTTATCAATTGGTTTCACTATAATATTGTTGAAAATCTATTTAAAAGGAAAAATAAAAAATGGAAAAACAAGTAAAAAGACCTTATTTGCTTTCTGGTCTTATCGTCAACATCATTTGCTTTGCTATTCTTTCAATTTCAGGCATCATCAACATCTTTGCAGTTGCAGCAGCCCTTTCTGGCGTCGATGTTTCAGGCGCAGAAAGCATGATTGTATTTGTATTCCTCGTTTACATTTTGCTTTTGGCATTTTGTATTTTGGGAATTGTGTTCTCAGCAGTTTCAATTCCAAGACTCAGACTTTCACCTTCTGAATTCGCAAAGAAGAGAGGAATGATCATCACAGCATTCGTGTTCGACATAATCATTGTTGTACTTATCCTTATTGGATTAATCTCAACATTCAACGTATTGTCACTTATCATGGCACTGATTCTGATTTGTGCAGCTGTATTCATCATGCTTGACACACTCAGAAACAACAAATATGTTAAAGAAGAACAGGCAACAGCACAAGACGCAGCACAAATAAATGTTGTTGACACTACTCAAACAACAGAAAGCACAAACTCAGAAATTGAAAACAAAGATAAAGAATAAAAGTTGATGAAAGCAAAAAAAAGATATGCGCGAGCATATCTTTTTTTATGCAACACATATTTCACAGTGTGCAAATGTTGTATCCCCTCGCACTCAACAGAGTAATATTCCATTTCCATAATGCTCAATATTGCTTTTGCTACCTGGGGAAGCTCAACATATTTTGTTTTGAGCTTGTAAAAAGCAGAATAATTTGCTATTATAATAGCATGGAAAAACATAAAATGATTATTCTCGGCGGTGGCGCAAGTGGCTGCATGTGCGCGCTTGCAACCGAGTGCAAAGATGTCTGCATTATAGACAGGCAAAACAAAATTGGTAAAAAGATTCTTGTTACTGGAAACGGTCGATGCAATATTACCAACAGAAATTGCAGCGATGACAAATACAATACCAGCATTGAAAAATATCTTGAACGGTTTTCTTCATTTGACACATTGAGATTTTTTAGCAATCTTGGTTTGGAAAGCTTTTTTGATAGCGAAGGACGCGCCTATCCCCTGTCGAACTCGGCAAAATCTGTTGTCAATGTTATTGAAAACGCTTTGACGAAAAAGCATGTTTGCATACGCCACGAAGAGGAAATTCAAGAGCTTTCAAAGCAAGGACAGCTTTACATTGTCAGGACAGATAAAAATGAGTATGCCTGCGAAAAGCTTGTTATTGCGACCGGCGGCAGCGGCGGCGAAGTAATGCTTAATTCTTTGGGGATATCATTTTTGCCTTTCATTCCCAGCCTGTGCAGTTTGAAAGCTGATGTGGCGCGCGGAATTGCAAATGTTCGTGTCAGCGATGTGAAAGTAACCGCTTTTTCAAGTCATGGCGTCAAGAAGAGCGAAGTTGGCGAAGTGCTTTTCCGCGAAAATGGGCTGAGCGGCATTGTAATTTTTAATCTTTCTTGCATTTTTGCAAGAGAAAGACTTTTTCATGGCGAAATTGTAATTGATTTACTGCCAAATGTCAGCGAAAAGCATCTGTTTGAAAAGCTTGCTTTTCGTCGCAAGCTCGACCTGCCTGTAAACAAATTCTTTGACGGGATCTTTGTGCGAGAGCTTGGCTGGGAGATTTTGCGCAGATGTAAAATCAATGAAAATCGCACATCCGAGCAGTTAGCTGACACTGAAATATCAAGCCTTGCAAAAGCAATCAAGCATCTTGACTTTGCAGTGAAAGGCTATGGTGAAAACAACCAGGTGTGCTCTGGCGGAGTGAAATTGTCAGAGCTTGACGAAAACTTGCAGCACAAGCAAATGAAAAACCTGTATTTTTGCGGTGAAATATGCGATGTCGATGGCGAGTGCGGCGGGTACAATCTTCAATGGGCTTGGACAAGCGGCTATATCGTCGGCAGCGCCATAAGGTGAAATAACACGAACTCGTACGAATTATAACGAACAGATTTGCAAAATTAAA
Source organism: uncultured Clostridia bacterium (assembly GCA_946487985.1). Taxonomy (GTDB): domain Bacteria; phylum Bacillota; class Clostridia; order Christensenellales; family UBA1242; genus Caccovivens. Next base: position 11,693 of record CAMLUY010000007.1, on the reverse strand, counting down.
AAAGGCTTTCTGTAAAAAATTATACAGAAGGCCTTTTTATTTTAAAATTGAGCGTGACTGATTTTTAAATGTTTTTTTTCTAATATTACAATTTTTTTAGGCAGGTAATCATTTTGGAAAGTGTAATTTTACCAATGCCAGTTTGCAATTTCAGGCATATCAACGCCATATTTGGCAATGTATTTCTTGTGTTTTTCAAGGCTTTTTTGAAGCTGTGAAACGAGCTCTTGATATTTTTCTGTCAGATTTAGTGCATGCAGCACAGACAGCACAAGATGGTATCTGTCAATCTTATTTTGAACGCGCATGTCAAAAGCGGTTGTGATTGTTCCCTCTTCCTGATAGCCATGCACATCAAAATGCTTGTTGTTGCGGGTGAAAATAAGGTCATGAATAAACTTAGGATAGCCATGGAAGTTGAAGATGACCGGCTTGTTTTTGGTAAAAAGCTGGTCAAACTCTTTGCCTGTCAGGCCGTGTGGGTGCAGGCTGCTGTCCTCCATCTTCATGATGTCAACAATATTAATAAACCGCAGATTGATTTCTGGGATATGCTCTTTGATTAGTTTGACGGCGGCAAGCGCTTCAAGCGTAGGCGTGTCACCAGCGCACGCCATAATGATGTCAGGATTGTTGTAATCGTTCACGCATGCCCACTCCCATACGCCTATGCCTTTTGCGCAGTGAGATTTTGCACTTTCAATGTCAAGCCACTGAAAACTTGGGTGCTTTGATGCAACGATAGCATTAATGTAATTTTTGCTTGCCTGGCAATGGTCATAGCAGGAAAGCAGGCAGTTTGCATCAGGCGGCAGATAGATTCTGACAATTTCAGATTTCTTGTTCGCAATATGGTCAAGGAAGCCTGGCTCTTGATGAGTGTAGCCATTGTGGTCTTGCTGCCAAACGTTTGAGGTCAGAATAAAGTTCAGCGATGAAATAGGCTTGCGCCATAGCAGGTCGCGGCAGACCTTCAACCACTTTGCATGCTGAGATACCATGCTGTCAACCACCCGAATAAAGGCTTCATAGCTTGCAAATACGCCATGTCTGCCTGTCAAAAGATAGCCTTCCAGCCAGCCTTCGCAGGCGTGCTCTGACAAAAAGCTGTCCATTATTCGACCGCTTGGTGAAAGCGCCTCGTCAGTCGGCAGTATTTTGGCATTAAAATCTCTGTTTTCGACTTCAAACGCCTTGTAAAGACGGTTGGACATGGCCTCATCAGGGCTGAAAATGCGATAGTTTTTATTGTCGCGGTTGAGGACGAATACATCACGAATGTATCCACCGAGCACAAGCATGTCCTGTGCTTTGACGCTGCCTGGCTGCTGCATTTGCACGGCATAATCTTCAATATTTGGCAATATGAGGTCTTTCAAAAGCTGTCCGCCGTTTGCATGCACGTTTGCGCTTATGCGGCGGTCACCTTTTGGCAAAATCGCAGCAATGTCTGGCATGAGGCGATAGTTTTCATCAAACAGCTCATCTGGGCGATAGCTTTGCAGCCAATTTTCAAGCAGATTCAGATGCGACTTTTCCTCCATTGATATAGGCACTTGATGGGCGCGGAATGAGCCCTCAATCTGCTTGCCGTCAACCTCTTTTGGCCCTGTCCAGCCCTTAGGCGTACGAAGCACAATCATTGGGAAAATTGTTTTGCCTGCCCTGCCCGCTCTTGCATCAGATTGGATTTTTCTGATCTGCTCGATACATTTATCAAGGGCTTTTGCCATTTTTCTGTGCATCAGGCGGCTGTCATCACCCTCGACGAAATATGGCTTGTAGCCGCAACCAGACAGATAGCTTGTGAGCTCGGCTTTGCTGATGCGGGAAAGTATGGTAGGGTTGCTGATTTTATACCCGTTGAGGTGAAGTATTGGCAGCACTGCGCCATCGGTAGCTGGATTGATAAATTTGTTTGAAAACCACGAGGTGGCAAGTGGGCCTGTCTCTGCCTCGCCATCACCAACGATGACGGCGGCAATGAGGTCAGGATTGTCAAGTACTGCACCATAGCCGTGCAGCAGACTGTAACCGAGTTCGCCACCCTCATGGATTGAGCCAGGCGTTTCTGGCGCGACGTGGCTTGAAACACCGCATGGGAATGAAAACTGCTTGCAAAATTTTGTCATACCCTTTTCGTCAAGAGATATTTCAGGATAGACCTCGCTGTAATGGCCTTCAAGATAGCTGTTCGCAAGGAAAAAATTGCCGCCATGACCAGGCCCTGAAATCAGCATCATGTTGAGGTCGTATTTGTTGATTACGCGGTTAAGATGAGCGTACACAAAATTCTGCCCTGGCACAGTACCCCAGTGGCCGACAATCTTTTTCTTTACGTCTGACGGCTTTAATGGTCGCCTGAGCAGCGGGTTGTCCAAAAGATAAAGCTGAGCCGCAGACAAATAGTTTGCCGCCCGAAAATATCTGTCAAGAATTGAAAAGTATTCTTTGCTGTCGAAATTCATTTACCCTCCAAAAAGTTTTGCAATTATTCAGTTTTTTGAGCAAGCACTTTGTTTTTGTAACAGGTGTAGCACATGCTTTCATAGCTTTCGTCGCCACCTATCGCGATTTCGTCACCGCTTGTCACAATCCTGCCGTCAACCAGCCTGGCATTGACAATGGCTTTTCGTCCGCAGCTGCAAACACATTTGATTTCCATCAGCGAATCGGCAATCTCAACAAGCCGCTTGCTGCCTTCAAAGAGCTCGGTTTTAAAATTGGTCAGCAGGCCATAGCAAAGCACAGGGACTTGAAGAGAGATGTCTTTCAGTTGGTCAACTTGCGCTTTGGTCAAAAATTGGCATTCATCAATAATGATTACCCTTTTTTCATGCAAAATATCCAGTTTTTCACATAAATCAAAGAAGTTGTCGCTTGCGTCAAATTCAAAGCAGTCGGCGCTCAAACCAATTCGAGTCCACACTTTTGCCCTGCCATTTTCCACAAAGCGATTGTCCGACTTTTGCTTAAACAAAAACACCTTGAAACCCTTTTGCTCATAGTTGTATTTGCACATCAGCGCCTGAGCGGTCTTGCTTGAACCCATGGCGCCATATTTAAAGTACAATTTTGCCATTTTTTTCTCCTAAATTTATTTTACTTTTACTGGTCGGGCTTGTCAAACAAAGGGAGCAATTTTATTTTGTTCAGTAAAAATCTCTTTTTTCATGCGCAATCAAATTCAATCAAAAAAGCCTCCATTTTCTGCAACCCTTGGGTTTGCTTTTGTGGAGGCTATTGTTTTCATATTGCTACTTTTCTATTTCAATTTCATCGTCATCAAAGATGTATTGACCTTGAACAAGCTCTTCAAGGTCGTGTTCGAATTTATTTAAATCGCGCTTTTTATGATGCCGATGAGTGTTTGCCCTGTTTGCCTTGTACGCTTCGCTGCCGTCTAGGCCGCAAAAGGCTTCATACTGCGACTGGTTGGCAAACTTGAAACCAAGTTGTGATTGTATGTCTTCATGCTTTTCGTCGTCATATCGGTGCTCGCGACAGTAATTCACTTTCTTTAACATTCTTTCCTTTTTCCTTGTTTGTGTTTGGATTTCTTCGTTTTGTGGCTGTTCGGTAAAAGTAGACGCCTGCTGGCCATTGTCATGCTTTTCAAGCTGCGGGGTCATGCTGCCAATGACCTGACGAGTAACCCTGTCAGCGTGTGCAATATAGAATGATACGTCTTGGCAAAGGGTGAGAATTGGGTTGTTGTCGCCGCTCACGATTGCGCTTCCGTACTCAGAGATGCCCACACGCTTGTTTGTCAGGCCGCGCGATTCAAGAAGTTCGGTAAGCGGCAGTTGCACCTTGATGCCTTTGCTTTCATTTTCCACAACCACAACAATATCATCAGCTGGCGCATTTGAGCTTTGTGAAAGCCTGCGAAATGCGCAGATATGGCCTTGCATTTTTTCGCCAATATGATGCTCACAATAGATGGCGCTGTTGACTTCTGCAAACTCGCGCTCTGCGCTGTCATTTGCGTCCTGCATTTGGTTTGCCCAAAGAGCAATGTCCCGCATAAAATTTTGGCTGAGAAGCGGTTGATTGTGCAGTGAGGCAATAATATTGCGATGCGTGCCAAGGTCTGGGCTGCGCCTGATTGGGCTGGTCGTATGTGCATATGCCGCGCTTTGAAGACCAAAGTGGCTTACTTTTTCAGGCATATTGCTGACAATTTCGCTCATAATATGGCTTGAACCCGATTTGTTTTGAGAGTTTTTGCCGCTTTGCGGTTTCTTTGATGCATGTTTGCCCTCTCCCGGATATGGCGTGTCGCTGTATTTGGCTTTGCACTGCATGCGGACAAGAAAGTTGTTGACGATTTTTTCTTTTTCGCTGCCCTTAACGCTTGCAATCAGTTTTTTCAGTACATGCGGTGACAGGTCACCCTCAAAAGGCAGGCCGAGCATGCCAAAGAATTCATATGCCTGAGCGATGCGGTCATCATTCGGTTTGTCATGAACGCGATAGATTATTGGTATGTTGTTTTCAAGTGCGTATTTTGCAGTTGCTTCATTTGCCACAATCATGAACGATTCAATCACCTTGTGATATTTGATATGAGCCTGAGCGTTGATGTCAACAATGTCTGATAAGTCCTCATTGAACAGCACGTCATATTCGTTGTCTGTGTCAAATTGCAGCAGATTGCGTTGATTGAGCCCCTTCCAAAGCACGTCTGACGCATGCATATTGAAAACCACTTGCTCGTCGGCAGACAGGCTTTCACCGCTTTGAAGCTTTTGTGAAAGATTTTCAAATGTCAATCCTTGGTTTCGGTCGCAGATTTCCTGAGCCTCTTCATAGCTGTATTTTTGCTTGCTGGCAATCACTGCGTCCATAATCTGGCTTTTGATTGGCTTGCCTGTATGCTGGTCGACTGTGGTCTTGATTACAAGCGCCAGTCTGTCGACATTGGGATTGAGCGAGCAGATGTTTGTTGAAAGCTCTGGCGGCAATATGTTGTATGCCTTGTTTGGCGCATAAGTAGTGAAAGAGGCTTTAAGGTACTTTTTGCCAATTTCGCTGTTGAATTTTACATACTTTGATACATTTGCGACCGCTGTATACACAACGATGTTTCCGTTTCCGTCAACCGTTGAAAAGATTGCGTCGTCCATATCTTTGCAAGTTGCAGGGTCGGTAGTGGTAAAATTAAGCTGTCGCAGGTCAACGATTTCGTCCTTGTCAAGAGTTCCGTCTTCTGGCAAAGAGTCCATATCGACAAGCCGAACTTCTGAAAGGTCGACTTGCGTTGGGATTTTCTCAATCTCTGGAAGTACATCGCTGCCCGACCACGACATGATAGCGCCATGGCTCTCTGCAATGCTGTCATATTCGGCGATAGGGTTGCCAGCGTCGCCTTTGACGTCTTTGACGATTCCCATAGCCTGCATTGTGCCGCTTTCCGCCTGAACCAGTTGCAATGTGCAGATTTTATCCTGGAAAGGCGCTGGGTTGTCATTCATGATTAATATTGGATTTTTAAATTTCCTTTTGTCGTTTGGCAGAAATACCAGTTGGTCATGGCTGAGCTTCATTACCCTGCCATATATTAGGTCTGAAAAATCTTTTTCAGGTGCGGTAAAAACTTCCTTTGAAACTGGTTTGCTTTTGCCAATGATAAATGGTTGAAGCCGAGTTTGCCCTCCTGACGAAAAAATTGAAAAGGCAACCATAACGCGGTCATTATTTCTATATCCTTCGCTGTCGCGGCGTGACAGCTGGTAGTGTTTGACATCACCTTCAATATCCAAATAGGCAGGGTTTGCAGCAAGTACAACACGAGCATTTTTGACCAAAGCCCTGTTTACTGAAAGATTGTTTTTGTCTTGTATCAACCTGCCGCTTGAAATAAGCTCGTCAATGGCATCATTGATCTTTGTGCGTGAATCGGCAATTTTCTGTTTTCGCAGGCGCTCTTTGACGGCGTTGATGTCGCCTGGTTTTAAAGCTATCGCCTTGAAAATTCTTTCACGGATAAAAACCTTTTTATCCTGTCTGTCATTTTTCATCTCTCCCTCACCTTTACCGCGCAAAGCCATGAAGTTATCTTTATAGACTAAGGATAGCACAAAATTCGACATTTGACAAGATGGAACACGAATAATTTTAATGAATTTTAAAATATTTTGTCTGAACAATATTTTGCAAGAAAAAATACAATTCCATATTGATTTTTATGCGAAGTCTTGGTATAATATTTCTATGAAAACACTTTTGTACATGGATTACAACAATACAATCGAAGATATTGTTTTGAAAAAAAGAGGCAATAAGTTTTTCCAAGCGCTGAACAGGCTTGCAAGTCTTTCTGAAAAACTTGATATCGTCATGATCACCAAAGCAGGCGACAATATCGACGACGACATCTTGGAGCTTTTGTATTTTATGCCACTGCACCTGCGCCAAATGGTCAAAGGCATTGTAAAAAATGGTGGACAAAGCTATACAAACTTTTGGTATGAACAAGATGGATTTCCTCGTTTTGGCGACAAAGTTGAGCTTGGCGGAAAGACAAAACGCGAAGGCATCGAATTGTCAAAACCTATTGTTGACCCAGAAAATGAATGTGAGCTTCTGATATGCGCTGGTGACAATGTTCAAGACGATCTGCCAATGATTGATGCAAATGTGAAAGCAAAAAAATATCTGATAATGGCAAATGAACGTAAAAACCTGCCGCACATTGAGAATATGATTAAAACCACAAAACACAGCTATGGCGTAGCAAGCGCAATCATGAAAATCTGTGACAAATTGGAAGACATTTCGCAGCAAAATGATGAAAATATCGAAAAAATTTGCCAAAATGATGAAAATATTGAAAAATTTTGATAAAATAATGAAAATATCGAAGATTTTGATAAATTTTATATTTCAAAAAACCTTACTACAATATCGGGGTGCACCCCAAATGTAGTAGGGTTTTTTATTATACTTTTAATATTATTATATTAACGATTTCTATATTAATAATATTAACAATTTCACAAACTATTTTTACAATATAATCAATAAAAAGAAAGCTAGCTTTCTCAGTTTTTCAATTTGAGTTGAAAGTGGCGTTTTTCGAAATCAATAACACCCTCCTCACGCAGCTTTGACAGCACGGTTGACAGTGCACTGCGGTCTACGCCAAGGAAATTTGACAGCTCGGTTTTATTGAAAGGCAGGTCAAAATATGGGCTGCCAGCGGCCTTGGACAGGCTTCTCAGATATGCAAGCACCTTTTCGCGAATATTGCGCTTTGACATGAGCTTGATTTTATTCTGTACCTGCATGTGTTTTTCAGCCATTTTAATAAGAATGTTTTTCAGCACTGTGTCATGGCGGGGGCATTGGTTGACACATTGATGCAGCAGCCTTTTGATATTGATAAGCAGCACTGAACAATTTTCGGTTGCGACGACTGAGTCAGAAAAATTTTCTTTTGACAGCATGCCATTTTCAACGCCATAGACATCTCCTGCCGAAAGCTTGATGATGACTGAAATGTCGCCAAGATCGTCTATGTTTTGTACATTTGCGCTGCCTTTGAGCAGCAAAATGACGTCTTCAACATTCTGTCCTTGCTCAATTATTATGGCATTTTTGTTATAATTTCGAAACTTTATCTTCAAACAATGTGTCAATGCTTGAATGTCACGGTCAGCTATTCCGGCAAAGATTTCACTGTTTTTAAGCTCTGGAAAAATATTCATTTTGCCTCCAAAATGTTGTAAAAACAACACAATCTTCAAAAAAAGTGTAGTATAATACGTGTAGAAAGTCAACTAAAGACAAAAAATTACAAAAAAAATTATGTGTTGGCTGATAGTAAAAAGGGAGGGAAAATATGAAAATTATCAAACGAAATGGACAGGAGATGGTCTTTGATGGTGAAAAGATCAGAAATGCTATTTCAAAAGCGAACGCCTCAGTTGCCGAAGAAAGCAAAAGACTGAGCGTAGAACAAATTGACAATATTGTCAAAAATGTCACAGCAGAATGCGAAAACATGGGCAGAGCTGTTGGCGTGGAGGAAATCCAAGACTTTGTTGAGTTTGGCATTATGGGCGAAGGCGCTTTTGAGGTTGCAAAAAACTATATTACATACAGATATATTCGACAACTTGCACGACAAGTCAACACTACTGACAAACAAATTTTCTCTTTGATTGATTGCCAAAACGAAGAGGTAAAACAAGAAAACAGCAATAAAAACCCTACCGTAAACAGCGTGCAACGCGACTATATGGCTGGCGAGGTCAGCAAGGACCTGACAAAGAGGTTTTTGCTTCCTGAGCATATTTGGAAAGCACATGAAGATGGTTTGATACACTTTCATGACGCCGACTATTTTGCACAGCGCATGCACAACTGCGACCTTGTAAACCTTGAAGATATGCTTCAAAATGGCACGGTAATTTCAAATACACTGATTGAAAAGCCTCACTCATTTTCGACAGCATGCAACATTGCAACTCAGATTGTTGCTCAGGTTGCTTCAAGCCAATATGGCGGACAAAGCATTTCGCTTGCTCACCTTGCGCCATTTGTTGATGTGTCAAGGCAGCGCATTAAAAAGGAAGTCACCCACGAGCTCATAGAGGCCTGCGGAAAGGCTGACCCAGAAATTGTCAACAAAATCACTGAGGAGCGTGTTCGCGCTGAGATCAATCGCGGCGTGCAGACAATTCAATATCAGGTTATCACACTGATGACAACAAACGGACAAGCGCCTTTTGTGACAGAGTTCCTCTATCTTGGCGAAGCACACAATGAGCGCGAACGTGAAGACCTTGCAATGATTATTGAAGAAACTCTCCGCCAACGATATGAAGGTGTCAAAAATGAAGCCGGAGTTGCGATTACGCCAGCTTTTCCAAAGATAATCTATGTGCTTGAAGAAGACAACATCAGACCAGGAAGCAAGTACTACTATTTGACTGAGCTTGCTGCAAAGTGTACTGCAAAGCGACTTGTGCCTGACTATATTTCAGAAAAGAAGATGAAAGAGCTGAAAGAAGGCAACTGCTTCCCTGTAATGGGCTGCCGAAGCGCGCTGTCACCATGGAAAGATGAGAATGGCAACTATAAGTTCTACGGCAGATTCAACCAAGGTGTTGTAACAATCAACCTTGTTGACGTTGCGCTTTCAAGCGGCGGTGATATGAAAAAGTTCTGGCAGATTATGGACGAGCGTTTGGAGCTTTGCCGAGAAGCGCTCATGTGCAGGCACAACAGGCTGAAAGGCACACTTTCTGACGCTGCACCTATACTTTGGCAGCATGGTGCAATCGCCCGCCTCAAACCTGGCGAAAAGATTGACAAACTGTTGTACGGCAGCTATTCGACCATATCTCTTGGCTATGCTGGCTTGTACGAGTGCGTCAAGTATATGACTGGCAAATCGCACACCGACCCAGAGGCTACGCCATTTGCTATTGAAATCATGAAATACATGAACGCGGCTTGCGAAAAGTGGAAGAAAGCCACAAACATCGGCTTTTCGATCTATGGCACACCGCTCGAAAGTACAACCTACAAGTTTTCAAAGTGCCTGCAAAAGCGATTCGGGATTATCCCTGGCATTACTGACAAAAACTATATTACAAACAGCTATCACGTGCATGTGACTGAGCCAATCAATGCCTTCGACAAATTGGCATTTGAAAGCAAGTTTCAGGCTTTGTCAACTGGCGGCGCGATCAGCTATGTTGAAGTGCCAAACATGCAAGACAATATTGAAGCAGTATTGCAGGTAATCAAATTCATCTATGACAACATCATGTATGCCGAGCTGAACACCAAATCTGACTACTGCCAGGTTTGCGGCTATGACGGCGAGATTATGATTGTCGAAGACGATGATGGCAAGCTGGTTTGGGAGTGCCCGAACTGCAAGAACCGCGACCAGACAAAAATGAACGTTGCAAGGCGTACTTGCGGCTACATCGGCAGCCAGTTCTGGAACCAAGGCCGCACACAAGAGATTCGTGACAGAGTCCTTCACCTGTAATACTCTGCTTGGCAGACAGGCTGAAAGGCTCTCTGAAAATGGAGGGGAAAATGCACTATGGCAATATAAAGTACTATGATATCGCAAACGGCGAAGGCGTGCGCACATCGCTTTTCGTCAGTGGCTGTACCCATCATTGTAAAAATTGCTTTAATCCTGAAACATGGGATTTCCAGTATGGCAATGAATTCACGCCCGAAGTCGAAGAAAAGATTATGCAATCGCTTGAAAACGACTTTATTGCTGGCTTGACGCTGCTAGGCGGCGAGCCAATGGAGCCGGCAAACCAAAAAGCGCTGCTCCCCTTTCTGAAACGCGTGCGCGAGAGATTTCCGCGCAAGACCATTTGGTGCTATACTGGATATCTGTTTGACAAAGAGCTGCTGAGCGACAGTCGTGCGCGCTGCCCTTGGACAGATGAGCTGTTGCAGCAGATTGACATCATTGTAGACGGCGAATTCAAAAATGAGCTGAAAGACATCACTCTGCGTTTCAAAGGAAGCGCAAACCAGCGAATTATCGACGTGCAGCAGTCGCTTCGACAAGGCAAAGTTGTGCTTAGCCCGCTGAATGAAAAACGCAAAAATAACATCTATTCAAAATAGATTGGAAATTGGCTACAATTTACGATGCAAATTGAATAAAGCCAGCACATTTTTGAGCAAAATCCTTTTAAAATATGCTGTTTTCATAAATTATGCTATCGAAGATTGTTTCCATCAAAAACAATGGCCACATTGTTTGGCTTGGTTAAAGAATAACAGGCACTTTTTCTGGTGTCTGTTTTTTCATTTAAAAAAGACCTGCTTCCTTGCAGGCCCTTCGCGTTTTATTCAGAAATTGGCTTGTAGTCTTTCAATTCATTCATTACGCTGCTGATGATTTCAGTTGCTTCGTCGATGATTTCCTTAGTGTGGTTTGCTGTATAGCTTGTTCGCAGCAGGCTTTGTCCCACAGGCGTTGCGGGCGAAACGACAGGATTCACATACACACCTTTTTCAAGCATACGTTTGCATGCGACAAAGGTCTTTTCATCTTGATATGTATATATTGGTATGATTGGAGTTTGGCTTTCGATGATGTCTATGCCGCGTTTTTTGAGGTTTTGGCGCATGTAGCTGCTGATATCAAGCAGGCGTTGTACGCGTTCTGGCTCATTCATCAAAATTTCAAGCGCTGCTTTTGCGCAGCATACGCTTGCTGGTGTCATGCTTGCACTGAAAATATATGGGCGAGAGGTATGCTTTACATATTCAACCACGTCTGCCTTTGCAGCCATATATCCGCCAAGGCTTGCAAGAGATTTTGAGAAAGTTCCCATATAGATGTCGACATCGTCTTCAAGTCCGAAATGCGATGCTGTGCCACGGCCGCCGCGGCCAATTACGCCCAAGCCATGAGCGTCATCAACCATTACGCGTGCGCCGTACTTCTTTGCAAGAGCTACGATTTCAGGCAGGCGGCAGATGTCACCACCCATTGAAAATACGCCGTCGGTCACAATTAAGCGGCCGGCTTCGTCAGGTATTGATTGCAATTTGCTTTCAAGGTCTGCCATATCGCTGTGATTGTATCGCAGCATTTTGCCATATGACAGGCGGCAACCGTCATAAATGCTGGCATGATTTTCTTTGTCGCAAATCACATAGTCATTACGGCCAACGATTGCGCTTATTATTCC
>CAMLUY010000006.1 GCA_946487985.1 uncultured Clostridia bacterium | reverse complement strand
CATCCTTGACAAGTGATGTGCTTGCACAAATGTCAAAAAGCACTCTGAGCACTTTTTGCTATAACCTAGCCAAAATGGAATTCTTTTTTGACGACAAAATATATTTTTTAGAAAGCAATTTCAGCATGTTTGACAGCCAAATGTCACTTGAAGATGTTTGCTGCGGTTTGAAAAAGATTTTTGAAGATGAGAAAATATTGAAAATAACTTGTTCGGCAAAAAGCGACATGCATATTCTCGACAATTATTCAATCAAATTGAACAACTATTTTGATCTTTATGTTGGTGAATATGTCATCAATGCAGGCAATAAAGCTGCAAAAGAAATACCAATAGAAAGCTTTGAAAGTGAACAAAAAAGAATTTCTCAGGAAATATCCAAACAAAAACTTGATTTTATCTACGAAAAGATTGAAAAGCCGCTGATTGAAATTCTTTGCCGCATGGAAGAAGATGGCTTTAAAATCAACAGCGAAATGCTCGACGTAATCGACATTGAATTTATTGACAAACTGAGCAAACTGACCAAACGCATCTACGATAGTGCAGGCGAGGAGTTTAATATCAATTCGCCAAAACAGGTGGCACATATTCTTTTTGATAAGCTTGGCATAAAGACCTACAACAATAAAAAGCAATCGACACGAGCCGATATTCTTGACGAACTAGCATACATTCCTATCGTGTCTGACATTAAGGATTTCAGAAAATACAGCAAACTGAAAAACACATATATTGATGTTTATAAAAATTTGATATCAACGTCAGGAGACATTCTTCATACAACATTCAATCAAACTCTTACAGCCACGGGCAGGCTGTCAAGCAGCGAGCCAAACCTTCAAAACATACCAACGCGCAATGACGAGGGTAAAAACCTGAGAAAGATTTTTGTTTCAAAATTTGAAGGTGGCAAAATAATCTCAGCCGATTACAATCAGATTGAGCTGCGCTTGCTGGCAGACATGTCGGGTGAAGAGCATCTGATTGAAGCCTACAAACAAGGACGCGACATTCACGCGCATACGGCTTCACAAATTTTTGGCGTACCGATTGATAAAGTCACTGAAAATCAGCGACGCGACGCAAAGGCTGTCAACTTTGGTATCATTTATGGCATCAGCGACTATGGTCTTTCGCAAAACATCAAGACCACACGCGCCAAAGCAAAAGAATATATTGACGCATACTTTGCGCGATATCCAAAAGTGAAACAGTTCATGTCAGACAATGTAAAATTTGCAACTGAACATGGATACGCAGTGACCAAATTTGGCAGAATACGAAAGATACCAGAGTTGCAATCATCAAAACATATGACTAGAAGTTTTGGCGAAAGAGTTGCAATGAATATGCCTTTGCAGGGCACGGCCTCTGACATTATCAAACTGGCAATGATTGGCGTGCATCAAGAGTTTCAATCTCAGAACTTGAAAAGCCAGCTTATTCTTCAAATTCATGACGAGCTGATTGTTGATACCTTCCCTGGCGAAGAGAAAAAAGTTGAAAAAATACTAAAAGAACAAATGGAGTCTGTCATTGAACTTAAAGTTCCGCTTGTTGTATCAATGGGTATCGGTGACAGTCTTTACGATTGCAAATAGGGTGAAATATGACTACAAAAGCGGTAATCTTTGATTTTGACGGCACGCTCAGCCTTCCAAATGAACTTCCAAACAGTTGGCGGCGGGTTTGGGCAAAAATTGGAAAAACTGACCTTGATGATAAGTATTATGAAAGCTATTCCAAAGGTGAGCTGTCTTATCCTGAATAGACGGATAAAGTTATTGCCTGTTTTATTGAAAATGGTGTGAACGACGACATATTGAAAGAAATTGCGATTGAAACAAAACGAATAGGCAATATTGAAAAGGTCTTTAAAATCTTGAAGGACAATGATGTGGAGGTTTATGTTCTGTCTGGCGGCATTAAAAACATAATCAACCACATTCTTGAAGATGTCGCGGGCTGCATTACAAAAATTGAGGCGCAAGAGTTTCTTTTCGATGAAAGCGGTTGCTTGACAGGCATTACAAGGCTTGATCACAGTGTTGAGTTTAAAGATGAGTTCATTATCAATCTCATGAAGAAAAAAGGCTTGCAACCTGAGGAAGTGGTGTTTTTTGGTAACGGCAAAAATGATGAAACTGTTTACAGGTCAGGCGTGCGCACGATATGCATCAACCCCGATGACGCTCATTACAACGACAGACGATTATGGTCAGATGTCATTTTGTCCACTGACGACCTTTTTGACATAATGCCGTATCTTTCATTGAAAAAGTTGTAAAATTACTCAATTTTGTTTGACTAAATATGCTAAAAGAGCTATATTTATTATGGAGATGTAATGCAAAGACATAGGAAAATGGGCATTGATTATGGTGATGTTCGTATTGGCATTGCCTTGTCAGACGAATTGTGCATTATTTCAAGTCCGTTTGAGGTGTACAAAAACAAAGGCATAGACGATGCGATAGCGCACATTGATAAAATCATCAAAGATTACAATGTTGACGAAGTTGCGATGGGGTTGCCTTTGAATATGGACGGCACCGAAGGTGATCGGGCAAAGTTGCACAGAATGATAGGCAAGCGCATATCTGAATTTTCCGGTGTGCAAGTACATTTTGTTGATGAGCGCTTAACCTCGGCCGAAGCAGAAGAGCTTCTCATTTCAAGCGGGGTCAGAAGGGAAAAGCGTAAAGAACTCATTGATAAAATATCAGCGCAAATAATTTTGCAAACTTACATTGACAATTTATAAAAGGGGAATTTAAAATGGAAGAAAAGAAAACACAAAACGAGGATTTGAAACAGATCGATATCCTTGACGTACTTCTTGACCAGGACAATAAAGATCCAATCGTGCTTGTTGATGAGAATGGCAAGCAGCTTACATTTGAACAAGTTGCTGTGATTCCTCACGAAGTTCGCAAGGAAAAAAGACTGTACTGCGTTTTGAAGCCACTTGATAAAATTGATGGCATTGCAGACGATGAGGCAATCGTTTTTGTAGTTGACCAAGATAAAGATGGTAATTCAATCATCAAAGTCGAGGAAGATGAGGAAGTTGCAATCGCAGTTTTCGACAAGTACTACGACCTTCTTGAAGAGGCTCAAAAAGAAGAAAAACCAGCTACAAAAAAGCCAGCCGCTAAAAAGACAACTTCATCAACTGCAAAAGTTGCAGGAAAAAGCAAGCCTAAAAAATAATCAAAAAATGTTTAAAAAGCGGACGTTTTTGCGTCTGCTTTTTTTGTAAAATAAAATAATTTACTGCGCTATTTTGTGTATAAAATCTTTATTTTCAACCATAATGATATTACAAGGTGATAAACCTTGAAGAACAGGAGGTGAAAACTATGTTTGGTAAAAGTTCCAAAGCAGGGAAATCGGCCAAAAATGCCAAGATGACCAAGTCACAGGCTGTTGAAGCTTCAAAAGAAGCAAAAAGCAGCACAAAGTCATCAGCTAAAGACTGCGGAAAGTAGTTTTCAGCCAAAATAGAAGAAGACAATCAGTCTTCTTTTATTTTTTGTTTTATTGTTTATTTTTAGTTTTTGGCGATTAGTTGAAAGTGCTTGGGTTGAGTTTTTCAAATGTCAGAATCATTGTTGAGCCTGTTTGAGGGTCTTGGGCAGTAATTACTTTTTGCCAGTTGGTGTCAAACGAGTCGTTCATAATCATTTCGCTGAAATCAAATGAATATTGCGTCAGGCTCTGGTCATATCCAGTCAATGTAACATCTACATTAAATCGGTATCTGAAATTATTGACATCAATAGCGTTTCCAAAATAGATCACTGAACTTTTGCTGCCGCTGTAAATTGCCCCGTCATCTATTGACCCGCTTTCAAATTTGATATAGTCGCTGCTTCCGCTTACTGTTCGTGCGTAATTAATGGTAAAATCAATTTTATCCACATCGCCAGGTCTTTCATATTCAACGCTTCTTAAAACGGCATACATCATCTGCTCTGGCAACTGCTCGGCAAAGACTGCTGTATATGAGCCTTCTGTTTGGCTGCTGTATGTCAAAGTCAACTCTTTTGACTGACTTGCAATATCTATATTGTTTTTAACCCAGCAAAGGAAGGGATTTGTGCTTGCTGCGTTTTCTTTGGCTACAAAATTTACAACAGTACCACCACTTTGGCGAGACTGTGAAAGTGCGCCCAAAACAGTGCCAAGGACGATGTCGCTTGATGAGGCCGTTATTGTATAGTATGATGTCGTGCCGCATGCAGATAGCAGCAGAGCGGGGCAAATACAAAGTACCGCTATTAAAGCTTTGAATATTTTTCTCATATTACCCCCTTTTTACATATAATATTATCAATCATTTTCGCACATTTGTCAAATTATTTGCTTGAAATTTTGATTTATAAGTGTATTTTTTTAATCCTTGCATATTATATCCTTGAAAGGAGTTTTTATGTGGGAGATATCTCTGAACCTTTTATCTGAGAATATTGCGCTTGGCAACATTTTGCTTAAAGCGATCATACCGCCAATACAAGAGCTTGGCGGCGTGGTAACAAAGAATGAAGATAATGGTTATTTTTCTATTTTGGTTGGAGTGTCTGAACGGGACAAACATCAGGTATCAATGATTTTGTCTTCTTGTATCATCGAACTTATTTGCACCAACTTCAAACTTGATTTTTTGAACAAGCATCTTTTTTTGCCAGAGCATGATAAAATTGGCATGACGGCATTTAAAAAAGCGCTGCTTAATTTTGATAAAGAAACCGATAAATTCATAATACGAAAAAACCTCAACCTTGACCAAGATGTTTTTATCGAATCCTTTTATCATTTTCGCTTAAAGCCATTGCAGGACAAGTGGGCTGAACTGATTGCTCTTTCCAATGAAAATCGCGACTATCTTATTTCAAGCGAAAGCTTTATCGACCTTTTGAAATTTTTAATTGATAATTTGGACATATGCGAAGACGAAATCAGTATTGTCAAAGAAGATGAAGGATATAAAATTTTTCTCCATGAAGACCAACAGTATGAAAACAGGGTGTTCAATGATGAAAGCATGATTTCATCAGTTATTGACCTCTCGCCACAAAAAATAAATCTATATTTTAAAGAATCAAGCAATGCAATCAATTTAATAAAGCAGATTTTTGAAGAACGCGTCAGCGTTGTCAGCGCTGCACCTTGCATTTTGCGAAAAAAACATTAAAAAAATTTGTAATATTGTTGACAATTTATGTGCTCAGTGATAAAATGTTATTAAAACTTGGAGCAACAGACAAGTAGGCATATCATTATTGCGTTCAGAGAAAGATTGGTTGGTGAAAAATCTTAGCGGTGATACTGCTGAAACCACTATTGTGATGAAAAGTGAAGAAATTGAGTGGCAATCTTGCAATTAAGGTGGAACCGCGGTTTGAAACAAATCGTCCTTAAATTATTAAGGGCGTTTTTTGATGCCCAAAAAAGGAGAGTAAAAATGGAAATAAAAAAAGTCAAAGATGAAGTTCTAGAAAAGTCACGTCATTCGCTTGCACATGTGCTTGCAAAAGCTCTGTTGCAGCTTTATCCACAGACCAAGCTTACCATTGGCCCTGCCATTGAAGATGGATTTTACTATGATATCGACCTTGATCATTCAATCACCCCAGATGAATTTGATATGATTGAAAAGAAGATGAAAGAAATCATCAATAAAGGGGAGTCTTTCACACGCAAAGTGGTTTCAAAAGAGGACGCGCTCAACCTTTTTGCTGGCAATGAGTACAAAACAGAAATTATCAATGAGCTTCCTGAAAATGAGGAGGTGTCGCTTTATTACACAGGCGACGACTTCTTCGACCTTTGCCGTGGACCTCATGTTGAATCAACACGAAATCTTCAAAACTATGGTTTCAAAATCCATAGCGTAAACGGCGCATATTGGCGTGGAGATGAAAAAAATAAAATGCTTCAAAGAGTGTACTGCTATGCTTTCAAAACAAAGAAAGAGCTTGCCGACCACATCGCAATGCTTGAAGAGGCAAAAAAGCGTGACAATCGCAAGCTTGGCAAAGAGCTTAAACTTTTCATGATTTCACCAGAAGGCCCTGGTTTCCCATTCTATCTGCCAAATGGCATGATTGTTCGAAATACACTTATTGACTATTGGCGTGAGCTTCATCGTCAGGCAGGATACCAAGAGATCATGACCCCGATTATGCTTAATCGTCATCTATGGGAGACATCAGGGCATTGGGAACATTATAAAAGCAATATGTACACTTCAATCATTGATGACGACGTTTATGCTATCAAGCCAATGAATTGCCCAGGTGGAGTGCTTGTGTATAAAAACGAGCAGCATTCATACCGCGATTTGCCGCTTCGTATCGGCGAGCTTGGACTTGTTCATAGATATGAGAAATCAGGCGAGCTTGGCGGCCTTTTGCGCGTACGCAGCTTCACGCAAGACGATGCCCATATCTTTATGACCCCAGAGCAAATTAAAGAGGAAATAAAAGGGGTAGTAAACCTGATTGATACTGTTTACAAAGTATTCGGCTTTGAGTATCATGTCGAGCTTTCGACAAGACCAGAAAATAGTATGGGCAGCGATGAGGATTGGGAGCTTGCAACCCAGGGGCTGAAAGATGCACTTGATGAGCTTAACCTTGACTACATCATCAATGAGGGTGATGGCGCGTTCTATGGGCCAAAAATTGACTTCCACCTTACAGATACTCTTGGTCGTACTTGGCAATGTGGAACAATTCAACTTGACTTCCAACTTCCACAGCGCTTTGACCTTGAATATGTTGGTGAAGATGGCGAAAAACATCGCCCGATTATGATACACAGAGTTGTTTATGGCTCACTTGAACGCTTCATAGGCCTGTTGATTGAAAACTTTGCAGGTGCGTTCCCACTTTGGCTTGCACCAGAGCAGGTACGTGTGCTTTCTCTTACAGAAAGAAATGTTGACTATGCGGAAAAAATTCGCAAGCAGCTGTTTTATATCGGACTTCGCGCTGAATGCGATAACCGAAATGAAAAGATTGGCTACAAAATCCGTGAAGCATTGTCAATGAAAATTCCATACCTCATCATCGTTGGTGACGAAGAGGAAAAATCTCAGACAATTTCAATAAGGGGGCGTGGCTTTGAAAATAAGTCGGGTCTGAAATTGTCAGATTTTATCGAGCGACTTCAAAATGAGATAAAAACTAAGAAAATATAGGTAAATTTATTTTGAAATCCAATATAATTATGGTAATCTAGTTCTGCAAAATAAATTTGCAAAAAAACAGGAGGCAAAAATCATGAATGCTACACAGATTGTTTTGATTGTTTTTATCGTACTTTTGATAATCATTTATCCAATCCTCATTTCGCACCGAAACAGAAAGGAAAATCAACGCGTTCAAGAGCAGACAAATTCGCTCAAACGTGGCGATAAGGTATTGACTACCAGCGGCGTATACGGAACGATTGTTGACCTGCATTTGGAAGAAGACAAGAAAATTGTTACCATTGAAACAGGTACAGGCAACAAAAAAGGTTACATTGCCGTTGATGCGTATGCGATTTACACTGTTTTCAAAGATGAGGAACAGGTCAAGGCAGAAGAGGAAAAAAGTCAAGCAGCCGCAGCTTCCAGTGCGCAGCCAGAAAGGGCCGAGCAGACAGCTGCTATGACAACAACGCCTGAAAATGACCAGCCTGCACAAGACGAACAAAAATCATCAGAAAACGACAAAAAGAGCAATAAAAAGTCAAAATAATTTAAAGTCCCGTATTTTTGGGGCTTTATTTTTTGTCAAAAGTGGCGTCAAAGACGGTGATAATTGATATTGACAGTCTGAGCCATATTTGGTATAATAAAATCGATGAAGATTTTTGATAGCGAGACATTTCTCACAAAGCAACTGATTGAAGAAGTTTCCTATTCACAAAAGCTGGAACATAGGTTGAAAGTTCAGCCTATGAATGATAGGGAAGTCTTTTGTCTTATGCTTCATGAATTTTGCAAATATCTTTATGAGCACAATCAGACCACAATACGCGAAAAAAAGTACTTTAAAGAAAACTTCAAGCGAAGACAAGATGGTTGGTACTCTATTCAAAAATCTTTCGGTAAAGGCAAGTTTGTCAATGCAAACAGACTTCTTAGTGACGTGTATTGCGCTGAAAATAAATGCCATGTTTGCGCATATCAATTCGCTCTATCATACAGCGGTGATGTAACTTTAAAGTTTGGCAGAATTAATCCGTTTTCTGTCGGTGATGGTCTTTTACATTCAATTTGTGTGTTTAATTACGATGACAAAGAATATGTGTTTGATGGTTCAAGCTATTTGGTAATGGACAAGGACTTTTATTACAAATGTTTTAAATTTTCAGAAATTCAAACTCTATCACAATCTGAAATACGTGGTGATAGACGGTACTTAAAAATGCCGCTGCTGAAAACCAATAATTGCTTCAAATACAGCAGCCAAACGCAGCTCAGCAAACGTTTTTATGGGCTTGGATTCTTGGTATATCTATGTGACAGAAATGATTTTTTAAGGCATACAGACAATCAAATAAAAAACTTTAATACAATAAAAAAACAATATGAAAGTTTCGAAAAAAGATTAGATAAAATGCGAGCGGAAATCTACAACAACAGCTCTGAATCCGATGACGATGAAAGGTACTTTTAAAAATAACTAACAAAATGAAAATGTTAGTTATTTTTTATTCTCCATATTCATAATTTACATTAGAAAAATGTATATTTTCTCAAAAAGGAGTCAAACATGAAATTGAAATCTAAATCACGCACGAGTAGTGCGAAAAAAGGTTCGCCATTTATTGGGTCGATAATAAAGGGCACAATGGTCGCACTTTGCATATCGTTACTGCTTGTACTGGTGTTTGCATTTTTACTCAAATTTACCAACATTCCTGACAGTGCAATCAATCCGGTAAACCAAGTCATAAAAGGTGCAAGCATACTTGCAGGCGTGTTTATAGGTTTGAAAAAAAGTAAAGAGCTGGGGCTTGTCAGCGGTCTTTTAATCGGCTTTATTTACACAATTCTTGCATTCTTAGTCTTTTCAATTTTAAGCGGCCATTTTGTTTTTGACATCACGCTTCTTACAGACATAGTTTTTGGCGCTGTAATCGGAGCAATTTGCGGAATAATAAGTGTAAATATTAAAAAAACTGCAAACTAATTGATAAATTATTTGACATGCGCCATCTAATTCTTTATAATTATGAGAGTAAACGTAAAAACGATTGCGTTTTTGATCATAAAACTATCAAAGGATTATAGATGTTAAAGAAAAATTCAATAGTAAAATTTGTATTACTTGTTATTATTGCAGTTCTTGGCGTACTTTTGTGTGTATGTCCTTTTAATGTGCCAGGTTCTTCTGACAGATATAATGGTTTTGTCGCTGCAATAAATAAGGGGATCGATATCAATGGCGGCGTTTCAGCACTATATTCGGCTACAGCCTCTGGCTCATCATCAGACCTTGAAAATAATATAGACGATTCTCTTTCAAAAATAAGATCTTTACTCAAACTTGAAGGCTACTCGGAAGTAAACGTGACAAGGCAGGGCAGCGACAAGGTTCGAATAGAGGTGTCTGACGACGCATACGATACATCATACAACTGGACATATCTCGAAAACGGTAAAGAAATTGAAATTACCATCGATCAAATTTCAGATACTGTTACAGATGCACGCGTTTATCTCAGCAGCCAGGACATCAAAAGCGCCTATATTTCATATGGCTACGACAGCAATAACAATGGCAGATATGAAATAAATCTTGAACTTACAAAAAATGGTCAATCAAGATTGAAAAACATGAAAAATGACGCTGACGAAGCCGCTAAATCAAATGCATATGTTTATCTTGGCGGGCTTGCAGCTGACAATCTGCTTTCAACGCTTACTATTGACGATATTGATGAAAATATTGTCATCGTATCTTCACATGCTGATTACAGCTCAACTTCTGCCGAAAACATGCAAGAGCTTATCTATACCATTGTTGCTGGCTCATTGGGATATGATATGACGCTCATGGAAACAAGCATAATCAGTCCTGCTCTTGGTCAAAACACTGCGCTTTATCTGACTATTGTCAGCATTTTGATAGCTGTTCTTTCCTTGCTGTTTATAATAATTCGTTATCGCCATTTGGGACTTTTGGGCTGCCTATCAATCATTTTCGGACTTGTACTCTTTGCATTTTTTATGCAAGCTATTCCGTTCATCACGCTCAACATTGCAACAATGTTTGGCTGCGTTGTGGCATTTGCTATCATGCTCATATCAAACATTATCATTTTTGAGAAAGTTCGCTCTGAATACGCGATTGGCAAAAAAATCCATCTTTCCTTCAAGGGCGGCTTGAAAAAAGCGCTTTGGCCAATCCTTGACAGCCACTTCATTCTTTTGATTGCTGGCATAATGATTTGGATTTTTGCACCATCTGTACTTAAAGGCTTTGCGATTGCCACTGTTATCGGGGTGCTTTTGTCGGCATTCTGCTCTCTTGTGCTTACAAGATATTTCATGCATCTATATCTGCCAATCAACAGCACAAATGCTGCCAAACTTAGTCTTTACAGAGATAAATCTGTACGCGAACTCAGCAGTGAAGAAGTTGAAATTCTGCCAGAAGAAAGTGCAGCCGAATTCTCAGTAGAAGGAGGTGCAAACAATGAATAATATGAAAGAAGTTGAAGTTGAAAAGAAGATAAATGAGTCAAAGTTTAACTTCAATAAAAATTTTCTTTTCTTTTTGATTTTACCACTGATTATCATCATAGTCGGGGTTGTTCTACTTTGTACTGTAAATTTCAATCTTGGTACAGACTTTACAGGTGCAAGCATCTTCAAGGTTTATGTAAACAACGAAGCGTCATTTGAAGGTGAAGGCATTGAAAGCTTTGACTTAAATGATAAATCTGACTATAACAAGGTCTATGACAAAATTGTGTCAGTTTTGCATGACAACAACCTAGATGTTGTGTCAGTACGCACTTCAAGCATAAACATCACAAATTATCATGTTTATGGCGGACAAGCTCTTGAAATTGAATACAAAAATACAGGTGATACAAAAGAAGAAATTTACGCAATGAATGACATTGTCAGAAATGGCATCATTGCAGAGTTTGGTTATGAAAACTATCAAGACGCCGTTTCAGACATTGACTTGCAGCCTGCTACAAATGGCTATTGGTGGTCAATCGGTATTGTGGCTGCAATAATGTTTGCAATCATCGCCGTAGCCATTTACATGGCTTTCAGATTTGATGTGTCGATTTTTATTACAGCTCTTTTGATGACCGCTCTTGATGTCTTCATGACGATCGGCCTTGTGCTTATCTGCCGTGTGCCAGTCAACATGAACTTTGGTATTGTAATCTTTGCAACTCTACTCATGACGATATTGAACCTGTTCTTCTTCTACTCAAAAGCAAAAGATGGACTTCGAAGCGGTAAGTTTGAAAGAACCAGCGTTTCAGAAATGTCAAATATGATTACAAAAGATTTGTCTTTCAAAAAATCACTGTTTTATGCGGCAATATTGCTGTTCACAATATTGCTTATCGCAATCTCTGTACCAGGCGTTCGAGAGGTTGCACTCGGAATTCTTTTGGGGGCAATTACCACATTCTACACATCAGAATTTCTGCTGCCAGGAATTTGGTCGATTTGCTATCATAAAAAACGCATCAGGCATAAACCTAAAAATCAATAAGCCTCATTAAAAAGCCTTGCTGTTTAGTGAGGTTTTTTTATTTAAATTAAGCATTTTCGCTTGACAAATATAATTATAAATGATATACTTCATACGTCATTGGACAAATATGCACTTATAGTATATTCTATTGCAGTTGCCTAAAACTTGTATTGCCGCACAAAAATATTGGCTTTACAAAAAAGATTTATTTCTGAGGTCGCAAATAGGAGCTAGAAAACTATGGGGAAGGACAAAAACAAAAGGAGGATAAAAAATGTCAGTTATTTCAATGAAACAACTTCTGGAATCGGGTGTTCATTTTGGTCACCAAACACGAAAATGGAACCCTAAGATGAAAAAATACATTTTCACTGCACGAAATGATATTCACATCATCAATCTGGAACAAACATCTGAGCAGGTCGACAAAGCGTACAAATTTATTCGCGATGTTGTTGCTTCGGGTAAAAACATTTTGTTCGTAGGAACAAAAAAACAAGCACAAGATGCAGTAAAGGAAGAAGCCGAAAGATGCGGCATGTACTACATCAATACACGCTGGCTTGGCGGTTGCTTGACAAACTTCAAGACAATCAAATCAAGAATTGAAAGATTGAATAAACTCAATCAAATGGAAAAGGTTGGCGAATTTGACCTTCTCCCTAAAAAAGAAGTCACACTTCTGAAAGCAGAGCGCGAAAAGCTTGAAAAAAATCTTGGCGGAATTAAAGATATGCGTGAGCTTCCTGGTGCTGTGTTCGTTGTTGACCCTAACATCGAGCATATCTGCGTGAACGAATGCAAACTTCTCAACATTCCTATGGTTGGTCTTGTTGACACAAACGGCAATCCAGATGGCATTGACTATGTAATTCCAGGAAACGATGATGCAATTCGCTCTGTAAAACTTATTGCTTCTGCTATCGCAGACGCTGTAATCGAAGCCAAAGAAGGCGTATCAATGCAAAAAGAAGATGTCCAAGATGAAGATATCGACATTGAAAAACTTCTTGCTGAAACCAAGCCAAATCTTGAAGTTGCAGAAGCAGGCGAGGAAAATCGCAACAAGCGTAATGGCAAGAAAAAGCCAGTAAAGAAAAAACCAGATGTGAAGAAAGAGAAAAAAGACACAGCAGCTGAGAAAACTGAAAATGCTGAGGAAGACAAAAAAGACAACAAGGAAGGTGAGTAATATGAATTTTACAGCTAAAGACGTTGCCGATCTTCGTGCAAAAACAAATGCAGGCATGATGGACTGCAAAAAAGCATTGGTTGAATGCGATGGCGATTTTGACAAAGCTATTACATGGCTGAGAGAAAAGGGTATCGCCGCAGCGGCAAAAAAACAATCAAGAATAGCATCAGAAGGTATTGTAACTTCATATATTCATATGGGCGGCAAAATTGGTGTCCTTGTAGAAATCAACTGTGAAACTGACTTCGTTGCAAAAACAGACGCTTTCCAAGAAATTGGTCACGATATAGCTTTGCAGATTGCAGCAGCTGCACCAAAGTACGTTCGCATTGAAGACGTTCCAGCAGAAGAAGTTGCAAGAGAGAAGGAAATTCTCAGAAATCAGGCTCTTAATGAAGGCAAGCCAGCTCAAATCGTTGACAAAATGGTTGAAGGCCGTGTCAAGAAGTTCTATCAGGACGTTTGCCTGCTTGAACAATCTTTCGTAAAGAACCCAGACTTGACTATTCAGCAGTATATTAATGAGAAGACTCTTCAAATCGGCGAAAAAATCTCAATCAGAAGATTTGCAAGATTTGAAATGGGCGAAGGCCTTGAAAAGAGAAATGACAACCTTGCCGAAGAAGTTCAAAAGCAAATGCAAGGCAATAAATAATCACATAATCTCAAAAACGAAAAGAGGACTTATTTTAAGCCCTCTTTTTTATATTCATTTAACTAAATCGCTAGAAATTTGCAATTTATTGTGCCAATTTCAACGAAAAGCCATCGCTTTTCAATTCATGCTTTGCCATTTTGACAAGCTTATCCCAATCGCTGTCCAATTCATTTATTTCACAAAGATTTTTCACGTCATTTCTTGAAGAGTAGTGCAGCCATACTTTAAATTCATCAAACAGTTTATCTGACTTCAATTCTTGTGAATTATAAAGCCTGTATGGTATCAGTCCAAAAGACATCTGCTTTGCAGCAGCTTCGCCCTCAGGAACTGAATTGTAGCAATAGTTTTTTTCGTCAAAAGTCAGCGAGCCAAGAACATTTCCGTGATAACTATACAAAATACTCATTCATTTCCTCCTGCTCTTTTAATTTCTTTGCCTGTTTTACAAGATTGGTCAAATGCTCACACCTCAGATTGAAAACGCGGTTTGCTTGTTCGTGTAAAAGCTCAGGCATTTTACCATATTTATTTTCAGCCTCAAAAAATGCTTTGTCAATAATATTGTTTTCTTTGCCAAGCTTATTAAAAAGAAAATCCTGCAATTCTTTTGACTTTAAAATCATATCAACCATTTCATTTTCTAGTATGGTAATTGAATCTTCTGTTTGCGGCAAAGGGGACATTAAGTGAGGTGTTTCATTATTGTGTAGTGACATGCAAGTTTTTACGCCCATTGCAATAGGTTTGGATTTTAAAAATTCATTTAGATATGATATTTTATTTTTGTTTGACAACAACTTATTCAAATGTTCAATTACGCTTGATTTGAAATTCCAGCAAAAAATATTGCCGTTGTCAAAGCATGGCGAAAGGTCGAAGTTGCAGCTGCTATTATCCAACAAGAAAGACACATTGTACCAGTTTCTGTCAGACTGAATACACAAATAATCAAGCAAAAACCGCTTTCCCATTTCAGTCATGATTTTGTCGACGTCAACCCTTGCTGCTCTGTTGGTCGCTGCAAAGCATTTCAGCGCGTGCAAGTAATTGTCCAAAGTGTTTTCGCTGTCGACATTCAAACCATGATAGTTGTCGTAGGCAAAGTTTTTATAGTACTCCAAAATTGAATATCCAGAAAATTCCTGAAATCCAAGGGGATTATAGTTTGCAGAAATAACGCCTTCCTTTTCTACGCCATCTTTTACGCTGATAGCAGGCGCATACAAAGCGCATTTTACGCCAACTTGTTCACAAATCTCATAAAAAATTACTTCGCCAATATCTTCAAAAGTCTTTTTATTTGTGCCAAGTTTGTTGGTATTTTTAAAAAGCCATTTTTGATTGGGAGAGTCGTTAAATGAAAACCAAAATTTCTCTCTTGACCCTCGTACATCGATGTCGATTGCCGAAGCATTACCATAGTTCTCTGTGCATACCTCAATTCTGTTCATTTGACCAATTTCTCCGTATTTGCATAATATACAGTTATTATACTTAAATTCTTTATCTTTGTCAATATTGCTGCTTTACAATTTGGCGCATTCGTTTACGACTAAAATATTCAATTTTCTTTATTATGCTTGCAAAATCATTTGCCAAAAAGGCTGATTTTATAGTAAAATCATTGCATAGGAGAATAATAATGGACGAAATGACAGATGAAATATTGCTCTCATGTCAAGAAGAAATTGACAAGGCAATAAATCACCAACTTAATGAATACCTGGTAATTCGTGCAGGCAGAGCAAATCCGCACATACTTGATAAGGTTTTCATTGATTACTATGGTGCGCCAACACCACTAAAAAATATGGCAAGCATAACAGTACCAGAAGCTCGCATTCTTGCAATTCAGGTATGGGATCAATCACAAGTGAAAAATGTTGTAAAGGCTATTTCAGCTGCTGACCTTGGCGTGACGCCAAATGAGGACGGTAAGGTGATCCGCCTTATTTTCCCAATGTTGACCGAAGAAAGACGCCGCGAGATAGTGAAATCAATAAAGAAAATTGCAGAGGACACCAAAGTAGCCGTACGCGCAGCTCGCAGAGATGCCATTGATATGCTTAAAGACCTCGAAAAAAATGGTGAGCTTTCAGAAGAGAACTTTCACGTTGTTGAAGATGAAATACAAAAGCTTATTGACAAGTCCTGGGATAAAATAGACGAGAATTATAAAGCAAAAGAAAAAGAGATAATGG
>CAMLUY010000005.1 GCA_946487985.1 uncultured Clostridia bacterium | reverse complement strand
ACGAGAAGTTGACCGCAAGCAGCGCCAGGCAGACAAACAGTTTGAGGACCGAAAAGCCATAGATGTCGCATTGTGACAGTCCTGCGGCAAAAGCCATAGTCACTACGCCAGCACATACAATTTCAAGGGTTGTAATTTTGTATGTAAAGCCGCGCAGCAGCAGCGGCTCGAAAATGCCCAAGCAGGCGAAAAGAAAGGACAAGCCCAGCAAGATGTTGCAAGCGATTACGACAGGGCTTGTGCCTGACAAAATCCAGAATATCAGGCTGCCCGTCTGCGAAAGACCGGCAAAGGTGAACAGCTCCCACTTTTTCATTGGCTTTTTTACCAGCAGGTGTATGTAATAGGGCACTACCAAAAACAGTACCGTCACCAGCGCGGATATTACACCCTCAAAAGAGTGAAAATTGATGACAACGCCAGCTAAAAATGCAGGTGCAAGCAGCCACACTTTTTGGTTCGCCCAAGCAAGTGCAAAAAGCATTGGAAAGGCAAAAGGCATAATGTCGCCATATATTTTAGCCTTTGACAAAATAAAAAACAACAGCGTAAAACACAAAAACATCAATAAATACTTTAACTTGCCCTTCATAATAACTCCATAATCAATTATAAAGCAACAGGTTTTACCCGCTTAGCAAAAAAATGTCGATAAAATGAATATTGCTTTAAATTTTGTCAAATCAAAAATATTTCAAAAAAATTAAAAAAAATAATATTGATAAAATTAAAAAGAGGATAAATATTTTTTAAATAATCCTCTTTTTTGTTTTTATTTTATTTGTTTTTAAACTTAAATTTATTGAACAATTTTTATTTTAAATTCTTTTTGTTTTTTATTTTTTCTTTATTTTCTTTAAAAAGCTGCTCTTCACCGTCGTCTGAAAATTCGACATAAACAAACTCTTTGCCACTAGAAAAACATTTGCAATATTTTTCCATAAGCGTTTTTCTGTTTTCAAGACAATAATCTAGCCCTTCCACCTTAATATTATATTTTTTAATATAATGATATAAGTCATAAGTCAGCTCTAAAAAAATATCATTCTTCAAGGTAGGAAATTGCTCCTCTCTTAAATTAGAGCATATAAAAATATCCATAAGATCATTTGCATGACGAAAGCAAACCTTTGTAGTGAGATTTAGTTCTTCATATGGCAGAAGCGTCTCTTCAACAAGGGTGCTACCTTCGGCGTAGTTTACATCAGCCTTTCTTCTTGCCTTCTTGCTTTGCTCTGGCGGGCTATTTTTTCTTTCGCGAATGCCCTCTCTAATCATAGCGCGATACTCTTCGATGCCCTCGCCTTCGGGCAGGTCGTTTTTAATAGCGTTGACTATAAAGTCGACCTCATTCTCTTCTCGATATCTTAGCCCATTTGACTCAACACTATAAGCAAGAAGGTTGCCAACATCCATAACTATATTGTTGTGCTCCGCATTAAAGTTTTCTTCTGACGAAAGAGTATCAAGCGCCTTGTCAGCCATCTCAATTTCTTTTTTCCTGATAACAGGCAAGAAGGACAGCATTAAAATTATGCAACCCAAAACACAACCTAAAAATAGACCTAAAAATACATAAAAGAGCGCACTTTCGGTTTCGCTATAAATGCACATTGGAACCATAAAAACAAGCGCAAAGATAAGTGGCAACATAGAAAGCTTTAGGTAGTGCTGTCTTGGCTGCGATATTATTAGCTGGCGAGTGTTCATGAGTTTGAAAACGTCGCCCCGCACGATATCCTTTTCTTTTAAAAATTTTACAAGATAAAAAATCTCAAAGGCTAGAGAAATAATCGTTATTACACCAAATATACAGCAACCGAT
The DNA here is from genome assembly GCA_946487985.1 of uncultured Clostridia bacterium. GTDB lineage: Bacteria > Bacillota > Clostridia > Christensenellales > UBA1242 > Caccovivens. The sequence continues at coordinate 17,612 of CAMLUY010000005.1, read as the reverse complement.
AACGGCATTGTCTTTTAAAAGCTTGACACCTTGCTCTTTTTCTATCGAATAGACAGATGTTGAAAAGCCGAGAATATCGCCATCCTCGCCCTGCGGATAGATATACAGCGTTGCACTCTGTCCGATAATAGCCTGGATCAGGTCTTCGTCTGCCTCACCTGCTACCACAGGTAAAAGCCTATACTCCTCTCCTTCCATGGTTAATATGTATGCGCTTTGCCTCTTCCTAACATCAGTGATTGTACCATAAACCTCTTGCACATCTTCTACTTTTAGGCTGAGAGTATTGACCGAAAAGATTACTAAGACAGCCGTCATCAATACAAAAATGATACCAAGTAGAATTGCCAAAATTTTATGTGTATGGCGCTTTTGATTTGGAACAGCGACTACATTTCTCATTTGCTTCCCCGCCTTTTGTCAATAAAATCATTGATAATCTGCAAGGTAGTATTTAAATCTATGTTTTCAATGACAAGGTCATATTTGTCCTTGTAGCTTCGTTCAAGTCCTCCACGCGACAGGCGCAGCGCAATCTTTTCAGGGCTTTCGCCGCGTGCGCGCAAACGCTCGGCAAGCACATCGTCTGGCGCGTCAAGAAAAATTGTAACCACTTTTGCCTTGCCCGCAAGATATTTTTTGATGTTTTCAGTGCCCTTGACATCAATGTCGCGAATATATTCGTTTTCTGGGTGGGCGATGACTTCTTCAAAAGCGGCTTTCACCGTACCGTAGTAGTTGTCGTGCACCAGCTCGTATTCAATAAACCTGCCCTCAGCAATGCCGCGCTCGAACTCCTCTTTTGTCAGATATAGATAGGTTTGAAAATCGCCATCGCTTTCCCGCGGCGGACGCGTAGTGCATGACGAGCGCAGCAAAACCTTGGCGTTTGGTCGCCTTTCAATCAGCTTCTGCATTACCGTGTTTTTGCCGCTTGCCGAAATGCCAGACATTGCAATAAACATATTTTGCTCCTTTTTTTACTGATATAATAGCAAAAACCGCCCAAATTGTAAAGCGGCGCATGCAAATTACAAAAATTTGATATTGACAATGAGGTATTTTGAATATATAATAAGACCACTAGCAGCGTTTTCTGGATGCAACTTCGCTGCTTGGAATTTATCTAAAAAAAGGGTGAATCATGTCAAATCCCGTTTGTAAAGAAGAAGTAACAAAAAATTTTTATCAGCCAGGGACTATTGAGCATGGCCTGCGCCGTAGATTTGGCAAAGCTGGCAAGGATTTCGTCATGCGAATCAGCTTTGGCAAGAAGGAAGTGATTTTGCCAAAAACAGGCGAGCCTCTTTCTGTGCATTTTGCCAAAGAAAGGTATGGTATCGATAAATCGCTGGACTTTTACAGCATTCGCGTGCACAACAGCCACGACCAAGAAGTCGGTATTTTGAAGTACAATCTTGAATACAGAGGGCACGAGGCATACCTACTCTACATCTCTGTACTCGCAGACGAGTATCAAGGCCTGGGCGTTGGCTCACTGATGATTACAGAGTTCGAAAGCATCGCTGATGCTGCGCAGGCGTCGTTCATTGAGGGCTGCTATCTGCCAATGGGAAGGCTGGGCAAGTTTGCAAGGCCTTTTTATGACAAGCATGGATATACCATTCAATATGACAACGCGTTCAACCACTCGATTGTATACAAAAAACTGGTGCTTGCAAACCCAAAGCACAGATTGGCAATCAAGGACTATCGCCTTTTCAGCAATGTAACCATTGATACTGACAGTGCGCAAAAAGAAATAACCGACAAAAACGCCGACAAACAGCCAAAGGCCGATGAAAGCAGACAACAGGAAAATTCCTGCGAAAACAACAACGAAAACCAAGAGCGGGACGTTTAATTCACCAAAAAACCTTGCATATACAGCAACATTTTGCAAAAAAATCATTTTATTTCCTCAAAAAAGCATCTGCCAAGCTGTAAAATTGGCAGAAAAAAAGAGGGCTTTTCACGCATCCACACCATTAATACGGGTGAACAAAGCCCTCTTTTTTTATATTTCAAAAATATTTGGCAGTAAAGATTGATATCTCGCTTTTTCTGCTTTACAATTTGGTAAAGGAGAAAAACTCATGAACAACATCTATGAAGATATTGAAAAACTCAAAAAAGAGCTGTGGCACATCTCCCGCGTCATGCTGCCGCGGCTTATGCAAATGATCAGTGAAGGTGGCGGTTCAAGCTCAGCCATCACAGCGCTGGAAACGGCACTTGACGAATGTGAAAGTGCAATCGCCGCGCTCGAAAGCTCACTCTCATCGGTGAACACCAATATTACCAATCTGCAAAGCACCACCACTTCGCTTCAAACCCAATTAAGCGGACAGGCAAGTGATATTTCCTCACTCAGCAGTCAGGTCAGCGGTCAATCTGAAAGCATAACTTCTCTTACTAATCAGGTCGGCGGAGTTTCAAGCAGTCTGTCATCGTTGCAAACTGCGGTTTCAGACTGCGAAGACGACCTGTCTGACCTTTCATCGCGGGTAAGCACGGCAGAGACCAGTCTGTCATCGCTGAGCAGCCTGCCAACAACGGTAAGCAATTTACAGACACAGTTTTCAGAAATGTCAACTGACTTTACCGAGCTGAGCGCATCAGTGTCTGAAATCAGCTATGAGCAGAGCGGTCAATACACGAACATGATTGCGTTGTCAAACAAGGTCACCTCTATGGAAACCGACCTCAATGCTGTGGAGAGTACTGTCAACACTGACCTTCCCAGCCTGACAACACGAGTGTCAGATCTTGAAGACCAGGTCGACTCTTTGGCTGGCGGCTCGTCAGCACTAAGTTTTGATGTCCTGTTTGACAGGGCAAGCACGGATGAAAACATTTCATTCGGCTACACAGGCGGCTGGCTTGGCGGCGTACAGCGAAATTTCGATTTGACCAAATATACCGGGCTGAGATTTTTCGCAACTTTGGGAGGCATGGGCGCGCAATATTATGTCAAGCTTACAAATCGCGAAAAAGCCGACTTCTTGATGCTTGCGTCAAACTCTAACGCATCAAAATTGTACTTTATGAAAGTCAACATTCCGCTTGCGCTCAACAGAATTCAAGTGGCCTACACTGGCACAATCACCATCAATACAGATGGCACAGTTGAAAGGACACAGGGCACCAGCGGAAACACCAGCCACTTTTTAAGCCGAATCGAGGGCTACTTTTAATTTTTCAGCAAAAAACCGATGCTGTCTATGATAACAGTCATCGGCTTTTTTAATCGTTTTTTAAAACTGAGTTGTAATGAGTCCTTCTGCAAAGCCATATGCAATCAAGAAAATCACGAAAACATATAAAAGTGCGGCAGCAAGAGCGTTCACTCTTTGCCAAGGATTGCCAACGCGTATGTCTTGCAAATTGCTGTTTGATGCAAAAATCGTTCCCATCGCATATGCAATGCTGATAATGCAAAGCCACTCATTTATCAAATTAAAATATTTCAGTAAAATCCCAGCAATAGCCACAAGGCAGGCAAGAATGCCCATCAGCCTTGCCACCATCATTCTGCGTTTCAGGTACGCAACGTAATCGTCCATAATCTCCTCTTTTGCCGCCAACAGCTGTTCAGTTGGGCAGCTTCACCATCATTTTAAATCTTTTGCCTCACACATGTCAAACAAATTAAAACTCGGGCACAAAATTTTCGTCAGCAGCAGATATATCTTGAAAATATCCGCTATCAAGTCCCAGTTTCTCGGCGTGAGCAAGCAGAGCTTTGTATTCGAGCGGCAGCACTTTTCTGTGCGGTCCAAACTTCTGCGGCGTGAACTGGCTCATCAGACTGACCATACTGCCTTTCAAATTTTGGGCGATAAAATCAAGTACCGCCATACTGTCACGAACCTGCCCAGGCAGCAGCAGATGTCTGATGAGAAGCCCTCGAACAAGCAGACCATTTTCAAATTTGTCGACAGGCCGCAGCTGGCGCATCTTCTTTACAGCTTCGCTTGCCACAGCAAAATAGTCACCTGCTTTTGAAAACGCTTGTCCGTTCTGGTCTGAATAATATTTAAAATCTGGCAAAAAGACATCAACAATCTTGTCAAGCCGCTCAATCATTGCTGGCGCTTCATAGCCGCTTGAATTCCACACCACAGGCAATGGCAGGCGGCAGCCATCAAGCGCAGCAATCAACGCGCTTGAAAAATGCGTGGGCGTGATAAGGTCAATCGAGCTGAACTTTTCAAGGTCAAAGGACAGCAAAAATTCACGAAACTCATCAGGCGAAAACTCCTCACCTTTTCCCACATGACTGATTTCATAATTTTGACAGAAGCTGCAACGCAAATTGCAGCCAGAAAAAAAGATGGCAAGCGCACCTTTTTCGCCGCTGATACATGGCTCTTCCCAAGCAAAATTTTCAATTACTTTGGCAACGCGTATTTTCTCACCCTCATTGCAAAAGCCTTTTGCCTTGCTTCGGTCAACGCCGCAGCGCCTAGGGCAGTCAAAACATTTCATGATTTGATGATATCATTTTTTAAAACAATTTGCAAGAGCAAAAGTTCTTTGTCGAAAATTTGCTGCAAAAAAAACAGCCGCAAAGATCATCGTCAAACAAAAACGCCTGCATTTTAGCAGGCATTTTTTTGAAAAATCATATTTTTGCAAAATTGCACATATTGCGCAGAAATACGTTTATGACAATTTTAGAAGACTGGTTATGGCAACTCAATTATTGTGATGCCAGGATTGGCGTTGCCGAGGTCGGCATCGCCATAGATGGTTTTATCACGCTGCAAAATTTCAAAGGTCTGAGGGTTGAATACCTCCCACTTGTCCCCGCCGAAGAAGTCCTTTATCTTTTTCTGCCTCTTCCAAAGAGAAAGCGCCTTTCGCAGCTCCACCAAAATTGCGCCGCCCTTGCCGTGACTGCCATAGCCGTGCAACACCTTGATTGCAACAACGCCTTCACGCGCGCAACTTTCAATCTCTATTTCCACAACTGCGAGGGCATACTCAACCGAGCAGTTCTCTTTTTTTAGGTCTATAAATTTGAGCATTCGCCCTCCTTCTTTTGTTACTTTACCTTCTTCTTTTTCTTTAAAAACACAATGGTTAGTATGATTGTCACGCAGCAGGCGATAATTGACACGCCAACAATCAGCAGCCCGCTTACTCCGTCTGGCTTGATGTCGACATTTTTCATTAGCCCATTATAGAGCTGACCATCTTCAAGTACAATTTGCAGGCTTGTGAAATCCCCCTGGTCTTTGAACCCATTGTAAATATAGACGCCTTGTCCCGCCTTTGCCGTAAAGCTTGTCGGCTTACCGTCAATGTCATAAATGGCCGCTCCATCATTTCGAACGCTGCCATTGAACACGGGATAGACCGTGAGCGACTGGCTCTGCGAAAGATAGTATTGATATATATAGCCGCTTCCTTTTTCGCATGACGAGAGCACGAAGTCGCCGTCCACGCCCTCCACTTGCAGGATTTCACCATGCTGCAAAAGAATATACTCATCGCCAGCTTTCAACCTTTCACTGTCAAAATCAGGTTGGCTGTAAAAGTATGCATATGATGCGATGACCTGACAGCTTTCACCCTGCACAAAGGCATAGCGCTCGATTTGGCTGACATCACCATCGCTTTGAGACAGAACTGCCGGCTGCCATAAGAAAATTGCAGCAAAAAGCGCCATGCATAAAAGAAAAATCCTACAAAAGTCAGAAATTCCTCTCTCCATCATCCCCCCCAACAGCCAACTCATGCGGTTTCAATTATGATATCACAGCCGCCACCATATTGTCAACGATGCAAAGCACGTTGTGCCAATAACAAATTCATTGCACCACTTTCCGCCCAGATGCCAAACATTGATAACAAAAAACGCATATCCATCACGGATATGCATTCTGACAACTTTTTTCGCACCTCAAATTTTTTTACAAATAGCTTGGGTTTTCAACCTTATCCCAAATATCCCTTACATATTCGTTGCCGATTTTTGCATTTTAAACAAAATCTTCTTTGTTTTTGAAATATATAGTGCCATTCGGCTCTGGCCCCCAACTAAATTCAATACCGCTTTCGCCATTTCTGAACATAGAAAAACCGACATTATTATATTCAAATCCTGTTTCTCCATAAAATTCAAATGCTTCAAGAAAATCATCTAAGTCGGGTTTCAAAGGTTTGCCATCGCTATATAATTGTTTAGCTTTGTTTAATGAAATTAAATTCGAAAATATTACATTGTCAGGGAATTCGCTATACATTTTGCCATTATACCACCCACAATTTGAGCATTCGCCCTGGTCATAGACATCAGCCATATATTTTTGCCCACAAACTGCACATCTCTTTTCAAATATTTTATCATATATATTTTTATTTTCCATTTTTACTCCTGCCATAATTTACCGCTTACAGATAGCAAAAATTTTCAACTTTATTTTACTATTTTTAAGTCATCGATGCTTATTGAAAATGTTTCCCCGTCATATAGGCGATTTTTGCCTAAGTCTGTGAAGTCTACTTCAACACTATTGTTTATTACAATATTATCTATAACAAAACCAATATATCCTTTGTGCAATCCAAATTTCGAATATTTTTCTTTTTCAACAATCAATTCAACCTTGTCAAATAATTTAAATTTTGGTGATGTAAAAATGTAATTTTCTCTTGATTTTAATTTTTCAATATTTTCCCCTAATAGACTTTTAATATTTTCTGAAACCACTTCTTTGTCTAGGGCAATGTCACTTTTATTTACATTAATTAAAGTAAATTCATCATTATTACGTGGATTAAAAAACAGAACTTGAACATGATTTTGCAAGACATCAATAATCATTCCGTGTATATTCCTTTCCACACCATACTTTTTATATGGTGAATCATTTTTTAAACATATTAAATCATATTTTTTCACTTTATCCAACCTCCAAATGGTGTAGTGTTTTTTATTAAACCTTCTGGATACATCATCCAACCACTATAAAATGAGAATGAATTTAATGTTATAGGAATTGCCAGCCTCTGTCCTCTTGAATTTAAAGTTTTAAGTTTGTAGTTTCCTAATAGATAATTTTTTAATGCTTGTGTACAGAATTCTTGTTGCAAAAAGAAGGCGTCCTAGATTTAAAAATATTTGTTTTTTACCACTTGTATTATCTTTGAAAACATAGTCAGTAAATTTACGTATATCGCATTCAGCTTTAGCATTTGATTTGACTGTTGCAAAAGACTTGTCAAGTTTTTTGCAGTCACAATTTATATGTAAGGGTAAATTTGGCATAATCCTTTCAACAAAATAACAGCCATCTAAAACCGTGCAAGTCTTACAGTGTCCAAACAAAGCTACAAATCTTCGTAAAAATTGTCTAAACCAGTCAGGCTTATTTGGAATTAAAAAGTGATACCATTCAATCCATCTATTATAAACTATATCCCCTTTGTTATCAATTTGTATCAGTTCATTAAATACACTCATATTTTACCACATTCTCCTTTTATTTCAAACTTTTTTGTTTACAAGAAGAGGCTATCATTGAAAATTTGTAAAAGCAATAGAGTGTGCCATTTTTTAAAAATTTCTATTGAGTTTGTTATATAATAATTTTTAGATAATAAACTACAATATGAGATTTTTCACTATTAAAAAAAGAACATTGATCATCGCGCTTGTTATTGCCATTGTTTTTGCAAGCATAATTTCGATAAGCGTGATTTCTGCATCAGCTGTGCCCAAAGCGCAGTACACCATTGTCATTGATGCTGGGCATGGCGGTCGTGATGGCGGTGCGGTCGGCAGGCAAACTGGGGTCACTGAAAGCGAGCTGAATCTCAAATATGCGCTGCGTCTGAAAGAGCTGTGCGCCGACTATGGCATTGATGTGATAATGACCCGCTCAGACATGAACGGTCTGTATGACGAAAGCGCGCCAAACAAAAAGAAAAGCGAAATGGAAAGGCGCAAGTCCATCATCAATTCAAGCGGCGCAGACATTATGATCAGCCTGCATATGAACGCCTTCCCCCTGCCATCAAGCAATGGCGCATTTGTCTTTTATGCAAAGGGCAGTGATGAGGGATATGAGCTTGCAAAATCTGTGCAAGGCTCGCTCTGCCAATCCTTTGACAATGCAAGAGAGTATGTGTCGGTTGGCGACTATTTCGTGCTGAACTGCGCAAGCATGCCATCAGTGCTTGTCGAATGCGGCTTTTTGTCCAACCCGCAGGAAGAGTCAAACTTGATTTCAGACGACTATTGCCAGGAATTTTGCTATTCACTTCTTGCCGGCATTCTCTCCTACTTCAAAATGTAGCGCGTTTTTGCTCAGCAGAAACTATAAAAAGCCTGGCTCGGCATTGAATCTGTCTGCCCTTTTGCCGTGTTTTTCGACATAATTCGCTATTTTTAAGAAAATTACAAATACCCCCTTTATTTTTTGTGTAATGTGTGGTATAATTGATTATGGAACTTAAAGCAATTCTCAAACAGGAGCAGCGCCTTTTAAAGCATTGCAACCACGTGCTTTGCAATGTTCGTGTGCTGTACTGGAAAAACGACACCGAAAAAAAGTGGTTGACCTTACAAACGAGGAAAACGCCGAGCTTGTCGAGCGCATACAGCTTCGTCATCAAATAGGCCAGCTGAACAAACAGATCAACCATTTTCTTGTCGAGCGCCTGCGAGCAGCAGGTTGTGACATTACGCCCTACATCAAAAACTATTGGAATGAAATCATTGAGGGCTTTGCCTGCACGAAGAATCGCTACACAAATCCCGATTCATTTCAAAGAACATTTTTGCAGGATAAGGATTCGCCACTGTACAGAAAGTTTCCAGACTGTCTGACTTTGAGCGCAATGAAAAATTATATCACATATTTGAAGTACTACCTTGTTGTATTGCAAAAGTACGGCCATAAAGCAGCCATATTCGAAACAATACAGATTTTCACTTTTGACGATAAAATGAAGGCGTACTATCAAGAGCCCGCACTGCCAGACAACTGGTCAGAGGTTTTCAAGCAGATTGACTTCTTGAAAAAACGGGAACAACTTCAAGCTGAAAAGGAAAAATAATTGCACGCGACATCAATAAAATCCCAAAAACTGAAAAAAATATTCCTAATAAAGGCCGCCCAGACAGATTAAAAACCGCCTGGGGAAAAATAAATACAAAAAACCCAGCCCATAAAGCGCCACTTTAAAGCGTGATCAAGGTCGGGCTTTTTTATTTTGTATTTTATTTAATATCAAAGCTTTCATTACTGCGCAGCTTCATAATCTGATAGTATATCTTTGCCAACTGCTCGGGTGTCTGCTGCATGCCATTTCTCACCCAGCACATTTCAAGATTGAACAGCTCGCCAATAAACATTTCGTTTGCGTATTGTCGAATTTGGCTTTGCCGCCTGTCACCATAAAGCGTGTAAAAAGCTTTGTGATAGCATTCATACAGCAGGCTGTCAAGATTTTTATCCAAAAACAGCTTGATATACTTTGAATACTTTTGAAAGTTTTGCAGCGTTGTTTGCATGATGCTGCTGATTTGAAAATTCAGCTCTCTCTTGGATTTGATGTCGTTGACTGTTTCAACAAACTTGTCAAAAATAAAGGCCTCAATCACCCCTTTCTTGTCGACAAAGTTTCGGTAAAAGCCCATTCGGCTTACGCCCGCCTTTTTTATGATGTCTGTAATGGTTATGCTTTCAAAATCCTGCTTTTCAAGCAGTGAAAACAGCGCCTCTGTAATGCACTGGCGCACGAATAGGTTTGTTTTGTTTTTTCGGTCGCAAATCTGATACATTTTTACCCCTTTTATCACAGTACTGCTTTTTCTTGTTATTATTATTGCGATGTGAAAGTACAAATGATATAATTCCAACTGTTACAAATGTAACACAAAGAAAAACTATTGTAAAGTAAATTTCAAAAAAGGGGTAAAAAATGATAAGGCTTATTGTAGACAGCACAAGCGAAATCGACAACGCCGAAGCCGAGCAACTTGGCATTGAACTGCTGCCAATGAAAGTCATCTTTGACGATGAGGAGCTTATTGTTGGAGTGAACATGACTACGCAGGAGTTTTTTGAGCGACTTGCAAAGTGCAAAAATCTGCCAAAAACCACACAAATCAATATTGAAGAGTACACGAACGCCATCAACAAGGTTCTTTCGCAAGGCGACCAAGCCTTTGTAATCAGCCTTTCAAGCGGGCTTTCTGGCTCTTTCAACTGCCTGCGACTTGCAAGCGAAAACTTTGACAGGTCATGCGTTCGCATATTCGACAGCGAAACAGTGACCTTTGCATATAAAGCTCTGGTCATGGAAGGGATAAAACTTGTCAAACAGGGCGTTACGCTTGACCAGCTTGAAGAAGGCATGAAAGAGCTACGGCAAAAGCTCAGGCTTTATGCAGTAGTAGACAATTTGAAATATCTCATCAAAGGCGGCCGGCTGTCTGTGGTAAAGGGCGCAGCCGCAACCGCGCTTAATATCAAGCCAATCGTAACAATGCAAAACAAAAAGTTGGAGATGATTTCAAAAGCAGTAGGTTTAAGCCTGGGCATGAAGGCGATCAGCAAGCTTGTTCAAAATGTTGACACCTCAAAGGCCATGTATTATGCACACTCAAACGACCCTTGCCGCGCAGAAAAGCTGCGTCTGTTTTTGCTTGAACATAATGGAATTGACTTCTCAGAGATATGCGGCATTGGCCCCATCGTAGGCACTCATGCCGGCCCTGGCTGCGTAGGCGTTGCATACTTTGAAAAATAAAACTGCAATATCTCTCCATAAAAAATCATTTTCTTTAAAATACTGCCGCAAATTGAAGTAAAAAAATACACTTTCAATGATGCGGCGTTTTTTAATATTTGCCCCAACTTTTAGTTTTTGACTATAATTTTCTAAAATAACTCATTTTCGCGCATAAATTTATCGCTTTTTGAAGATTTGGCAATAATTTTGGCGTATTTTTGATAAATTTTTGAAAAAATTGCAAAATATGTCAAATTGTTTGCCAATACTTCTTGTCGAAATCTTCTTTTTATGATAACATATTGTTGAAGAGTGAATCATTATGACGCCAATCATCGTCATTATGACCTCCAGCTGTGGTGATTTTTATCCGACTAGACAGTTTACGGCAAAATACGACATCAACCAACATTACTCGTCATTTTTTACTGTTACAACTTGTTTCATTTGGGCGAAAAAAGTGCTACCCTATGATTGTCAAAAGAAAAATCTCTCGGTTGACATAGAAAGGAGAAAAATATGGAAAAAGAAAAAAAGATTATTTCGGTGTATTTGGCTGACAATGATGCAGCAGGTGAATTGAAAAAGTATTTTGAGCAGTCTGCTGACTACAAGCTGCTTGGCAGCAGCAGTGATGGGGTCACAGTTGCAGCAGAAGTCAAAAGCTTGAAACCAGACTTCCTGATCAGTGAGGTGCTGCTTTCAGGTATGGACGGCTTTATGGTCTACGACAAACTGAAAAAAGAGATGGCCGCAGATGAGCTGCCAAAGCTTATTTTCATCTCAAACCTGTCGCATAGCGGGTTTGTGTCAAAGGCAATCAAAGAGGGAGCAAGCTATTTCATGGTCAAACCTGTAATGCCTGAAAACCTTGACCAAAGAATTCGCGACCTTGCATCAAATGAGGGCGAAGTTGAAACAAGCAGCGAAAAGCAGCTTGATGAAAAGATCAGCAATATTTTCATCAGTATCGGTATTCCTGCCCACATCAAGGGCTATCAATTCTTGCGCGAAGCTGTCAAGCTTGCAGTTGAAGAGCCTGACATCATTGGCTCTATCACAAAACGCCTTTACCCAACTATTGCTGAAAAATTTGAAACCAGCTCATCAAAAGTTGAGCGTGGCATGCGCCATGCCATTGAAGTGGCTTGGAACAGAGGAAAAATTGAAAACATCAACAATTTGTTCGGCCTGAAAATTTACAGCAGCAATGAAAAGCCAACCAATGGTGAACTTATCGCCCTCATTGCCGACAAAATGATTATGGAAGGCTGACAAATATTTCAATAAAGCACAACAAAAAGCTGTCTTTTGTGATAAAATTTTCCAGATTACGGAAAGTTGCTTTTTCGCAGTGTAGCTTTTGAATTTGAAAACAAATAAGTAAAATTTCGCAAATTTTTTACCACAACAGCACAGTGAACAAAAATATTTAAGCAGCAATGCCGTATTAAAATAAAAAAACATATCCGACTGGATATGCTTTTTTGTTTATTCTTGTTTAAGTTGTTCGTCTTTATTTGCATATGCATAAAAGGAATTGCTGATTTGATCTATATCTTCCTGTGACAATGGGTATTTTGCAAGAAGCTCATCGTTGTCAATGCCATATTTGTTGGTAAACTTGGTTTTGTTGACTATTACGTTTGCTGGTTTAAAATTCCCCTGTTTCTTCTCTAAATATTTCAATCGTGCCCATGTTTTTTTCTCGCTTTGCATATACCATCTCAAATTTAAAAAGTCACTTCTTTGAAACGCCAAGAAAAACATCATATACTTAATTTTTAAGCTGCTTGCAGGCGCTGACAAAATTGTAGGGTTTTTCAAAATACATTCTTTATTTAAGCCTATTTCGCTGATGCTTTGTTTCTTTTCAACAACGCTATCTTCATTCAATGATAAAATAACTGGGTATTCAACTATAATTCTGGCAGCCTCCTCCTTCGTGAAATTGAATGTGCGAATATAAAAATCTATTTTCCTTTTTATTGACTCTTCATTTAGTGTCATTAATTTGGGTGATATTAAGAGGAGTTTCCCCAATTTTTCTTTGGTAATTTTGAGTTCGCTTGTGAAAAAATCTATTTTATTTTGCAGCGTCTGTTGACTCAACCCCAAAATTGATGGCGCGCGTTTAATGACTTTCCCAAATTCTTTTTCAGAAAATGATAGCTCCTGCATACAAAACACACACTTTTCCCAAAGATTCTCAGAACTATAACACAAAAGAGAAGGGATAACTTTTTCCATCTTTCCAATATCACTATTAATAAAACCAAACTTGTCTTTAAAAAAGTTGGTTTTATCTTTTATAGTACTTTCATTCATGCTCATTAAGCCTGGCTTGCTTCTCACGCATTTTTTTACTTCTTCATTTGTAAGGTCAAGATGTCTGGAATAAAAGTCGATTTTTTCGTCAATCCTGTGACTGCCAATACAAAGCAGTGATGGCATCAGAATAAAAGCTTTGCGAATTCCTTCTTTATTAAAACCGATTTTTGATTTCAAATAATCTGCACGTTGAATAATAAGTCGTTCATCAAGACTGATTAGTGATGGTTGAATTTTAAACAATTTTCCAAAAGCATTGTGTGAAAGATTAAAATATTTGCAATAGAAATCAATCCTTTGTTTCAATAATTGCTTGTTGTAGCTGAGTATCATTGGCTTGCGAAAGATTATTTTTGCAAAATCATCACAGCCGATTTGCAGGGCTTGGAAAAAGAAGTCTTGGGTCTGAATCAACCTTTCCTCGGTGTAGCATAAAATCGCTGGTCGCCTTTTTATTAAGCAGCAAAAGTCATTATGCGTAAAGCCATATCTTTTGGAAAAGAAGTTCTCTGAATCACAAACTTGTTGTGCGGAAATTCCAGATAAGTATGATAGTTGAAAGGCCTTATCTTTGACTTCTTGTTCTGTCCAGCCATATCTTTTTTTTAACACATTTTTCAAATCGTTCATATCTCCACCCACATAAAATTGACTATATTGCTTTTTCAAAACCATCAATATTGAAATTGCTTTTATATCTTTCACCTATCTCATCAATATCTGACTGCATCAGCGGATATTTCTTTTGAAGGATTGCGTCATCAATTTTGTACTTTTTTGAAAATACTTTTTTTGTGGCAATCACGTTTGATGGCTTGAAGCCAACGCCATTTTCTTCAAAGTATTTCAGTCGCGCCCAGGTCTTTTTTTCACTTTGAATGTACCAGTTTGTTTTCGTAAAGTCTTCACTCTGAAAAGCCAACCGAAACATCATGAATTTAAGTTTCAAACTGTCCGCTGGCGCAGTAAGTATCAGCGGATTTTTCAATATCCACTGATTTGTAATCCCAAGTTCATGTATTTGCTGTGTTTTGTCCAGCACCGTAGTATTTTTCAGTCCCAATAATGACGGCGATTTTGTCACCATTTTGACTATGTCCGATTTGTCACATTCCAGCTCAGATGCAAAAAGCGAAAGCTTGTTGTCAATCGACTCTTCATTCAAGACCAGTATGTTAGGGAATTTCAGCACCAGCCTGCCTAATTCCGCCGAACTCATATTGAGAGCACCTTTGAAAAAGTCTATCTTTTTGCCGATCATCTTCTCATTCATACTGAATACTGATGGAGTGCGCTTTACAACGCTGTTGAATTCTGCATCGTTCATCAACAAAGCCGATTTCATGAAATCTCTTTTTTGAATAAGGTTTTGCTGGCTGTAACTGATCAGCGCAGGCAGCAGTTTGAACAATTTGCCAAATTCCTGGCGAGTCATGCCAAAAGTTTTGCAATAGAAGTTGGCTTTGTTCAATATATTTTCCTCATGCAGCCCCAAAAGCGCAGGCAGCTTTAAAAAGATCTTTTTAAAATCCTGGTCGGTAAAGTCAAAGGTGCTTTTGTAAAAATTGGTCTTTTCCTTTAATTTTTGCTTGCTGTACCCCGTTAGCGTTGGCATGAGATTGATCGCTCTGAAAGCCTCAGCTTTTGTCAGATCAAGGCTTTTCATCATATTTTCAATCTTGTTGTTGATAGTGCTTTCGCTGAACCCAAGCAGTGCAGGCAGAACCTTAATCGCTTTACCAAACTCTTTTGGCGTAATACCAAAAGTCTTGCAATAAAAAGCTATTCTTTTTTCAATATACTCATAGCTGAACGCAAAAACAGCAGGCTTCAACTTTACGATTTTGCAGAAATCATCGTGTGTGATTTGCAACTTTTGGCAATAATACTTTTCCTTTTCAATCAGGACAGAATCACTGTATGAAAGAAGTGTAGGCAAAGATTTTATCATCTTGCAAAAATCATGGTGACTGAACTTGAACTGCTCTGAAAAAAACTTTTCCTTGCTCAACATTTGATCAAGGCTGAGTCGGGTTACATGCGTAAGTGATGACTGTTTGGCTGCGACCTCATCTTCTGTCCAGCCATAATATTTGATTAATATATCCTTCAAGTAAGCGCCTGTCATGTTTCCCATTACAAAAAAACCGCCTTATTATTTTTACACATATCTCCCCTCTCGATAAAAAACAATGTGATGCTCAAATTTGAGTTTTGAAGCACGAAACACCTAATATATTGCATCATCACAGTTTGAATAAGCCTCAGCTTCACTCAAATGCGGCTTCTCCACGCTTGTCTCAGCATCCGATAATACAAAAATATCACATCATCATCGAAAAGTCAATATGGTACTTATTTATTGGCGGTCGTATTCTGCCATTTTCCTGCATTTTTATTGAAATAAACTACCTTTCTATCACCTGGCTGCTTGAATCAAATACTTGATATTTTTCTCCGCTGCCAGTAAAGCTGATGGTTGAAGACATAATATTGACAGTATTGCTGCTTGACGGCCTGTCCTCGCTGTCTGAAATCAGTACCAGGGCTGCAACCACACCGCCAGATGACTGGTTGTAGTTTGAAAGCTCACCGCCCACAATATCCAAAACATTATCATTGCAGCCACGCAGTTCAATCACTCCGCTTTGGATTTCACAAGTTTGCGCGCCAACAAATGCGGTCTGCGCTACGCTCCACATGCAGCTGTCACAATCAGCCGCCGACAAAGCCCTGTCGCCTTTTATTGTGCAGCCGTCAATGGTTATTATCCCCCACACAATGTTTCCAAAATTTACCGCAACAGCATCACTTTGAATATCGCAGCCCTTCAAAGCAACTTCAACTCCATCACAAGACGACAGATTCAGCCCATTGCCGCCGATATTGATTTCACAGCCTTGAACGCAAATTTTTCCATTATAAAAGCCTGACAGATTGACTGCCGAATTTTGCTGGTTTGCAGCCCCCTCAATCTCGGTAAAGCTGCAATCTTGAATGTAAAGGTTTACATTTTCAAAAGTATCTTCTGCCATCACACCAATGCCAGCGCCGAACAATTCAAAGTCAATGTTTGACAAAGTCACAACTCCGCCGCTAATCTTTTCGCCAGAAAGGCTGCCAAGCGACACCAGTGGCTGCGTGTGCCCGGCTGGCGCAACAAGCTCAAAGTTCGCGATTGTGACGCTGCCGCCACCCTGCTCGCTGCCTGTAATCACAAAAACCGAATGTCCCGCTTTTGGCATAATGGTGCACACCGAATCAAACCCGCCAACAAGCGTCAGCTGCTTTTCCAATGGCACAAACACAGTGTCCACATTTTCATGCCTGCCGCTGAGCATAATGCTGTCGCCAACTTCTGCCTGGTCAATAGCCTGCTGCAACTGCCCAAAACTGTACACAGTCTTCTTAGCCTTGACCGTTACCGTCAGTGTGGTCTTAAACTGTCCATAGCTTATCTCGACCGTATTGTTGCTTGTGCCAAACATCACCGCCTGGCAATCAAAGCCGCTGACAGGCTGGGTCTTTCCGCTGGCGTATACAAGTGACACCTGCATGCCTGACGGGTCAAAAGCCTGGCCAATAAAGTACTCAACTTTGCTCGGCGGCGTGGACACAACTATGCCAGTTGCAACATCAGGCAGCACTTCAAGCTCAATAGTAAATGCCTTGTTGCTGCATTTTATCACAGCGTTGTCGCCCTCGCTCAGCGGCTGAGGCACTTCAATTTGATACTCATCGCTTGCCAGCCTTTTGTCTACCCCACTTTCATACCTTGCCCATACAATCAGACCTGTTGGGTCAAAGGTTTGCCCGGCATAGTAGGTGGTCTTCACATTGGACTGGTCAACATATACTTTATAAACCCTGCCGTCAGTTACGCTGACATTGCAGTTTGCAACCAAATCCGTTCCCTTTACCGCGCAGCTGATGACCGCGCTGCCATATTCCTTTGCCGACACCTGACCATTGCGCTTCACCGACGCAACCTTGTCGTTTGAACTTGACCACACAAGGCTGAACCCATTTGCGTCGACTGGCAACACCTCCAAATCAAGATATGTCGAACCGCCTTTAAAAATCTCCACCTCTTGCCTTGTAAAAGATATGCTTTCAGGCAGCTTCTCATTTCCGCAAGCAAAAAGCATCAGCGCCGAAAAGGCGCAGATTATTGCAAGAAAAATACTTAATGATATTCTTTTTGACATTGTAGGTCCTTTGCTTTCTTTTATTCTACCACAAAGCAATATATTTTTGCAAAAAATTTCTTTTCCGTACGATAATTTTCAGGCTTAATCTCCCATTTTTTTATTGTTGCATTTTATTGACAACGCCAAAGAAAAAATGATAAAATTATATGAAAAAAGCGAGGTTTTACATGAAAGACATCATTCTTACTGGCGACAGGCCAACAGGCAACCTGCACCTTGGGCACTATGTTGGTTCGCTCAAAAACAGGCTGAACTATCAAAGCGCGGGCGGGTATGAAAACGTTTACCTCCTGGTGGCACGCCCGCACGGGCCCTACC
>CAMLUY010000004.1 GCA_946487985.1 uncultured Clostridia bacterium | reverse complement strand
CTTCTTGTACATCATCAAGATCTTCCAAAGCGTCTATCATTCTATTAAATTTTATGATTTTTTCATCGTCGAGGTCAATATAACTATCGGGAACCATGCTTGTTTCTGCGCTAAGCACATTATAGCCGGCGTTTGTTAGATTTTCGCCAAGCTTGCCATGTTCATTAGCTTTGCAAATTACTTCAAACGAGTCGTCATATTCAACTACATCTGTTGCGCCGAAATCCAAAGCTGTCAGCATGAACTCGTCACTGTCAATTTTATCATTTTTCTCTACCATAACAGTGCCTTTGCGCTGGAACAAATAGCTTACGCACCCAGACGAGCCAAGCGAGCCGCCAAACTTATCAAAAGCATGTCGGACATCGCCCGCTGTGCGGTTTTTGTTATCTGTCAAGCACTCAACGATTACCGCAGAGCCCCCAGCGCCATAGCCCTCATATGTGCAGCTTTCATAATTGACACCGCCTATTTCGCCGGCAGCTTTCTTGATGCTTCTTTCAATGGTATCATTTGGCATGTTGTTTTGTTTAGCCTTAGCAATGATATCTTTGAGTTTTGGGTTTGATACTGGGTCTGCACCGCCATTTTTTACTACAACGGCGATTTCGCGACCTATTTTAGTAAATATTTTACCTCTTTGAGCATCGCTCTTCCCTTTTCTTGCCTGTATGTTATGCCATTTTGAGTGTCCTGACATTTTCTTTCCTCCTACTTTTGATTTTTTAGAATTGATATATTGCAAGCTGCTTGTATTGCAAATTTGTAACTAGAATCGATAACTAAAATTGCTCCTTCGCAATTTGATACATTATTATCGAGCCTGAAACCGAAGCATTCAAGCTTTCAACATTGTTTTTCATCGGTATGGATACCGACTGCGAACAAATCTGGGCTATTTCATCGCTTACGCCTTGACCCTCATTGCCAACAACTACACCGATTTGCGAATCGGCTTTGAAATTGAAGATATTTTCACCGTGCATGTCCGCCTTCAACAGTTTCAAATTCTATTTCTTAAACATATTTATGAAATCATTTCTTGAAACTTCGAAAATCTTGCAATCAAAGATTGTGCCCACGCTGCTGCGTACAAGTTTTGAATTTGTTGCATGCACGCTTTCAATAAAATATACATACTCAAATCCGCAGGCAACAGCAGTTCGAACCAATGTGCCCGCATTTCCAGGGTCTTGTACTCCGTCTAATACCAAAAAGTTGGTTTTAGGTTTTTCTGGCATATTTAGTTTGTATTCTACAACGCATACCACTCCTTGTGGTGTTTTACTGTCAGAAAGCTGTTCGATGGTCTTCGCATCAGCGAAGTAAATTGGGCAATCGGTTTCAAAAGAAACTTCACTGCTGCTGGTTATGATAAATTTAGGAACAATACCCTTTTTTAATACATCATTGATAATCTTCAAATTATCCAAAAAAAGCAAAGAACAATTTTCTCGTTTTTGCTTTTTTAATTCTTTAATTAGGCTGTTGCTTGCCCTAATCATTTATTTTACTTGTCCTACAAGCTCTGCGAAAGCTTCTGGCTCTCGAACTGCCATATCAGCAAGAACTTTTCTATTGAGGTCAATGCCTTTGTTTTTAAGTCCTGCAATGAATTTAGAATATGAGATTCCATTTTGTCTGCATCCAGCATTGATTCTGGTTATCCAGAGAGCTCTGAAATTTCTCTTTTTCAATTTGCGTCCAACATAAGCATATTGGCCACTCCTCAAAACTTGCTCTTTTGCTGATCTGTAAAGTTTTGATTTTGCTCCTCTGTAACCCTTTGCGCTTTTCAAAATTGAACGACGTTTTTTTACTGCATTAACTGCTCTTTTAACTCTCATTTGATGCCCTCCTACTCAGCCAAAAGGGACTTGATATTTTTAGCGTTCTTGCCTGAAATGTAAGACCCTTTTCTCAATTTTCTTTTATTAGACATAGATTTTTTAGTCAGGAAATGTCCTTTTCCTGGTCTTGCAAACTTAACGTTGCCGTTGCCTGTAACGTGGAAGCGCTTTTTGCAGCCACTGTGTGTTTTCTGTTTTGGCATTTTACTTTCTCCTTTTACTTAGTTTTTTTTGGACTTATAACAACAAAGACATTTCTACCAAGAAGTTCTGGCTCTTTATCAAGCGTGCCAAATTCGTCTAGGCGGGCACAAAAGTCTTTGACTACCTCAATAGCCTTTTTGACATATGCCTGTTCACGTCCCTTCATGCGAAGCGAAACCTTGACTTTATTGCCTTCTTTTAAAAATTTTGTTGCGCTTGAAATACGATAAGCAATATCATGCTCATCTATTGTCATTGAAAGACGAACTTCCTTTGTTTCAATGATCTTTTGCGACTTTTTTATCTCTTTATCCTTTTTGATTGCGTCATATTTGAATTTGCCATAATCCAGCAGTTTGCATACAGGAGGTGTTGTTCCGCCTGACATCATTACAAGATCGAGGCCTTTTCCTTCGGCAATAGCAAGTGCTTCGTTTCTTGATACTATTCCAAGCTGCTCGCCATTTTCCCCTATCAATCGGATTTGAGATGCACTGATTTGTTCGTTGATCAATAATTCCTTAAAAATTGTTATAATCCCCTTTTAAATAAAAATTTGGTGGAAGTATAAAATTCCACCAAAAAATCCAATATCATAGTAATTAAGTTGATTGAGATTTTTTAACCAGAACTAGCGCGTTTGCTGACTGGTGAGAAATGGAATTTCTACTTTCATGCTTAAATGTTAGCATAGTTTTATTTGTTTGTCAACTGATTTTTATAAATTTTCTGCATAACTTTAAATATTTTACGATTTGAAAAATATGTCCATAACGCTGCCAAGTTTAAGAAGCAATTTTTCAGAATTTTTTAAAGCGCGCTCTTTCATGATCGCTTTGAAAAAGATAGTTATTCCTGCAATAAGTGCTGATGTTGAAATTGAAATCAGCATTACAATACTGCTGTTGTTGGGTACATTTGATGAAAGAGCTACGACAATGCATGCGCCGCCAGCTCCACAAAGAGTCGAACAGATATCTCCTACGACATCGGCACAAAATGAGCATACTTTTTCCGAGTTTTGGCAAAGAGAGTAGCCTATGTCTGCGCCCTTGATGTTTTCAGACCTCCACTTTTCAAACACTTCAATGTTTGATGATGCCGCAGCTATGCCAATCATATCGAATACGACTGAGAGAAAAATAAAAAATGCTATGCCTATTGCCGCAAACACGATGCCCATTTCTGAAAGCATGGTTTGTGACACAAAGCCAAAAAACAACGACATACAAATGGCGATAAAAAACATTCGGAAAGCCCATCTGTATTTCTTTTTATTTATGCTTTGAATTGATATTTTTTTGTTCTTTTTCACAGAGTATTTTATGATGTGATTTTAAAAAATATTATCACAAATTAATGTTGTCAAAGTATTAGCAATCCTCTTCAAACAAAGTGCCCAATGTTTCTTTGACTTCTGTCAGCTTACCCTTAGCCTTGTCAAGGTCGGCATAGCATGATTTAATCAGGCTTTTCCCCTTGCTGATAAGCGAAATTGTTTCATTCAGAGGCAGCGTACCGCTTTCTATTTTACTGATGATTTCATAAAGCTCTTTCACTGCGTCTTCATACGAAATTTTTTCCATAACACAACTCTCCTTAAATTTTATCAATCGGTTTTGCAGCAATCTGACCATCTTGCATTGTGACAAGTATATTTTGATGTATGTCAATGTCACCTATTTTGGCTAGTGATTGTCCGTTTTGTTCAATACGCGCATAGCCCTGTTTGAGCACACACTCAGGATTCATTCTGTTCAAAGCGTTTTCAAGAAGTCCTAGTTCATAGTATTTTTGGCTAAGCAAGTTTTCAGCGCTGGACAATAGCTTTTTATTGATATTTTCAAGCCTGTTTTGCTGCTGCGAAAGAAGCCGCTCTGATTGATTTGTAAACCTAAGCCCCATTATTTTGCAGTCGTTTTCAAGCCTTCCAAGTTCGCTGTCAACAGCCCTGGTAAATTTACTGTACAAGCCGAACAATTCTGCCCTTTTGTCATCAAGGTTGAAAGTAAGCAGCTCTGCTGCGGCCGACGGCGTAGGCGCACGCAGGTCGCTGACAAAATCGATTATCGTAAAGTCTGTTTCATGCCCTACTGCCGAAATGATTGGCAGCGGACAGTTATATGCGGCGCGCGCAACAATTTCGGTGTTGTATGCTTTGAGGTCTTCAAGCGAGCCGCCCCCTCTTGCGACAACGATTACATCGACTTTATCGTATTTGCCAAAGAGGTCAATAGCCTGCGCAATTTCCATTTCTGCATTATTGCCCTGCACCTTTGTATTGTAAAGCACTATGTCAACAGAAGGATTGCGTCGCCAAGCGATATTTTTAATGTCTTGAAGCACCGCTCCTTCTTTTGAGGTAATCACACCAATTCGATTTATCTTTTGCGGCAAAGGCTTTTTATGACTTTGGTCAAACAGGCCTTCATCTTGAAGCTTTTGTTTTAGGCGCAAAAATTCTTCATAAAGCTGTCCCTGCCCTGCATTCTCGGCATCTGTTACATTAAAATTAAGGCGGCCGCCCTTGACATAATAATTGGGCGAACCTGTTGCAATAATCTTTGCGCCTTCTTTAATGACATCAATAAGTTTTGGATAAAAAGAAACGCATGGCAGTGTTGCGTTTTCATCTTTAAGAGAAAAATATATTACATTTCTTGAAAGACTGACACCAAAAACCTCGCCTTCAATTTTGATATTATGAAGGTACTCTTCTGCGTCAAAGATTTGCTTGATAATGCTGTTGAATTTTGATACTGACAGTACGCTTATCATTGCGGCTTGTTCACCTTATTCACTATTGACGACAAAACGCCGTTGACAAAGCGGCTGCTTTTTTCAGTCGAAAATTTTTTGGCAAGCTCAACGGCTTCATTTATTACAATCTGATGCGGCGTTTGAAAATATGTAAGTTCAGCGGTTGCAAGATAAAGAATTGCAAGGTCAACCTTGTACACGCGGTCAATCTCATAGCCAATCAGTTTTGATGAGATGATTTCAGTAAGGCTTTCCCTGTTGTCGTCGAAAACCCTAATAAGTGACTTTGCAAATTCTTGGTCCTCTGATTTTTTTAATGGAGCAAAAAACTCTTCGTCCTGGATATAGCTATCCTTGACGAAAAGTCGTTCAAAAATAAGTTGAAAGGCAATTTCGCGAGCTTGTGACCTCATTATTGGTTCACCTCGTCGCACTCAACACCATAGACATGGACGTTAATTTTGCCAGGCTTTAATCCCACCATTGAGGTCAAAGCATTTTTGATGTTTTCCTGTACGCGATATGCAATGTCAGGCACGCTGTAGCCAATAAAAACCTTGATATAAACATCGACATTTACAAGGCCATTCATATCAAATTTGATTGCAACGCCTTCGCTTTTTGGCCTAAGCAATTTTTTGCAAAAAGGCAAATAGTCATTGGTCAGGCAGGCCACTCCATTGATTTCTTTTGTGGCAAGGTTGATTATTGAAAGCAGGATATCGCGATCAATATCAACCTTTCCTTTCTTTTGAAGTGTAGTATTTGAATCTGTCATATTTGCTCCTACTCTTTTGTATTATAACACAATTTGATTTGTCAATGCAATTATTCTACGGGAATAATTTTGATATTTTTGATGCCAGTTATTGAAAGTTGTGTTTGAATGATAGAAGTAATTTGGGCTGCCTGAGCGGCTGTCAGTGATTCTGCTTTTACAACAGCGTTGATATTTTCATCAAGAATGGTTACTACGCAATCTTCAAAGCCTTTTGCTTTGATAAGGCCTTCAATGACAAGCTCTTGCTCCATTTGGTCAACAAGCGCAAGTTTAGCATTTTCTGCATTTTTAATTGCCTCCTCAGAAGACGAGTCGCTTGAAATGATTGCGTCATAGTAAAGCATTTCTTGGTCGCGAGTTGATTCGCGGTCAGCGCGATAAGTTTGGAAATAGCTTGATGTTGTTTGTACGTCGTCGCCATTGTTTGATACCGAGTTATTGAGCATGACATTAAGATAGCCTGTAACACCGAGCAAAAGTACCATGGCAGTAATGATGATGATTTTAGTTCTTTTTTTCATTTTTGACTCCTTTTTAATTTCCTTGAATGATGTTTATCTTTGAGCTGCTCACATCTATTACCGTTTGAATAACCGAAAGCATGTCCATTTTTACTGAGACGTCATTTGCTCCGCTTGATATGACGACAATGCCTTTGATTACTGGATAGATCTCTTCTTTAAGTACAGGCTGCCCGTTGACCATTACGATTGTTGAAGTTGTAACAGTAGTGCCGTTGCTGGTCGTATGGGTTTCCTCTTCGGTAGCGTAGATGTACTCAAAACCTTTTTCTAGCGTAATAACAACATTGACTTCCCCAGCACCTTTCACTTCCGTAAGTACAGTAGCTAGTTTATTTTCCAGATAGTTGACATATTCCTGCGATGATGAAAAATTTGCAACTATATTGTCATTATTTGTCAGCTGCTTATTCTCATCTGCTTTTGACGCCGAGGCGAACAGATAAATCAGCACCATTATGGCGGCGACACCAACCGCAAGGTAGATTTCAATATGCTTTATTTTCTTGATTCGCTGAAAAAGCTCTTTGAATTTATTTTTAAAATCACTCTGCATACAGGACCTCCTCCTCGCCTATTTTTACATGCTCGCAAATGATAGATGTGATGTGCTTTTTTATCTTTTGTATACTTTTATGCTCTGCATTTTCAGTTATTACCAAATTTGACAAATCGACTTTTATAGACGATATTTGCATTGCGTTGTCAAAAATGTTGCCATTGATGTACACCTTCACATTTTCATAGCCTTGTTTTGTAATGTCTTCTTCAATTTCGCTTTGCAGTTTATTCAGCTTGTCAAGATTGAGCTGAGCGAGGTAGTCGTCATCTATTTCAATCTGGCTGTATTCAAAGATGTTTGAAAAGTCAAACTTGCTGCCAAGAAGCTTGGGTAAGGGAAGAATTATGACAAAGATGATGATAAAGGAAAAAATGCTTTTGATATATTTATTCATCTGCCCTTCTGGCAGGATAAGCTCAACAACAACTGACAAGCATATCACCCCAGCGATTGACAGTATCCAAGCCGAAATTTCACTCATAGCCAACCCCCTTTGTTAAAATATATTAGCTGAGCACATGACAAGGCCTAGCATGATAAAATAGATGAAAGCGACGCCAATTATCAGCGCAATAAGCAGGACCATATGCCTTGATATTGACGAGATAAAGTTTGCGATTTGGCTGTTGCCGAGCGGCTCAACTATGCCTGCAATCAGCTTTAAGGCAAGCATGAACAAAATAAGCTCAATGAGCGGCGCAAGCACTGTTGCAAGTAAAAGCAGCAACCCAGTAGCGCCAACAGCATTTTTGATAAGGTTTGATGATAGCATTAAAATGCCCATGCCGTCACTGATATACGAGCCAAGTATTGGCACATAGGAGCGAATGGCATATTTAGCTGTCCTTATTGAAATGCCATCAACAGAGCCAGCAGCTATGCCTTTTATCGAGAGAAAGGCGCTGAATACCGTAAAAATCAAACCTGTGAGCCACTTGTAGGTGCTGTTGAAAAAAGAGGTGAATTTATCAAGTTTTACCGTGTTGGATAGATTGGAAATAATGCTGAAAACTATGGCGAATATAAATATTGGCAGCAGCACATAGGTGAATAAGTTGATTATTGTGCCTGTCAGAAGCGCCATAGCTGGCTGATATACTGAAACCGAGCTTGTCCCGCCAATAGCTGTAAGAAGAGTGAGCAAAAGCGGAAATACGGCGTCCATCTGCCCTTTTATCGATTGGATTGTATCTGTGGTAATTGCCACCATTTTCACGGTAATAGACAATATCAAGACCACGATTATGCCATAGGTGACGAAGTGAATAATGTTTGAAATAGACTTGCCCCCACTGTTTGGCTTTAAGCCCTGAATCATATTGCCAAGGAGCGACACGGCTATAATAATTGAAATAATGGGCAAAAGAGAAAGGACGTTATCAAAGAAAAGCGACAGTATGGCTGACCAAATATCATTGTTATCATCAAAGTCGCCTTTAATCAGCGCTTGCAGTTTTTCCAAAAAGCTGCTGCCACCAAATATGGCAAGCTGTTGGTCGGTCAAAGATTTTAATATATCTTCAAGTGAAGACAGGTCAAGTTGTGAAAGCTGGTCATCTATTTCTTGTTCAAGGTCTTGTTGAAGTTGGTCATTTGTCGTGCTTTCTTCGGCAATAACTATTTCTGTGGTGGCGGCTTGATTGATTGAATAAAAAGCAAAGACGAACAGCACAAGGCAAAGCGCCGATAGAACAACTATTTTGCGGCAGAAAATACTCTTTTTCATGATGGCAGCAGCTCCATTATGATATCAAGAATGCTTAATATAATTGGCATTGCCATGACCATGATTATTATTTTGCCGCCAAGAAGGATTTTGTCGCCTAGGCTTGAATTGCCAGTATCAGAGCAAATGCTTGCAGTAAATTCGACCAGATAGCCCACGCCAATTATTTTCAAAAGTAATGTATACAGGTCTGAATTAAGCCCTGTGAAATTGATTATATTTTTCAAACTGTCAAATACAGTTGATAAATAATTGACAATCATGAAAAGGATTATCAAGCCGCCTACGATAGCAATTATTATTGAAAAATCCGATCGAATTGGTTTAACTATAAGTGTCGCAACGCAAGTTATCAAGCCGACCGCAATGATTTTTAAAATAATATCCATATGCCCCTAAAAATTAAAAATTGTCTTAAAAGTGGTAAAAAGGTCGCCAATGAGGTTTAAGACCATAATAAGCACAATAATCAGCCCGGCGAGTGTTGCAAGCGTTGATATCTCATCTTTGCCCGTCTGTTTGAGAATTTGTCCAATGATGGCGGTAAGGATTCCTATTGCTGCGATTTTGAAAATTATTTCTACATCCATTTTTGCCCCCTTTAAATGAACACGACCACAAGAAGCAGACCTGCGACTATGCCGAGCTTGATTGACAATGAACCATATTTTTTGTTTTCGTTGTTTACGGTTGAAGAAATGCTTTCAAAGCGTGCTTGGAAATTTTTTATTTCTTTTGTCTGGCTGTCAACATCGCTTCGACCGAGAGATTTAAAAAAGGTGAAAATCAAATCTTTTTCGTCCTCTTTCAAAAAGGTCACGCCTTCAAATAAGGTTGCTTTTTCAAGAGGCTTTGTTCCATCAAGAAAAGAAATAAAGTTTTTTTCAATGCCTTGCAAATCATTTTTGTGCTTTTCATCAAGATTGGCAAAGATATTTTTCAGCCTTTCACGTGAGTAATTGATTTCTATGTCAAACTTTTGGCACAAGTACAAAAGTGCCTGATAAAAGCGTGCGCGACGGCGATATTTTCGTGAAAAAACAAAACCAATAAACACGCAGACAGCCGCCAAAGTGGCAAGCAAAATATATTTCATTTGACCTCCTTATTAAAGTCGCAACCTGGAAAAATTTTCATTGTACACCCCTTCTATTGTTCCTGGTCCATTTCTCATTGACAGAAGCACATATCTCTGAAATGCCTTGTCCTCAATAAGCTTTTGAAAACTGCTTTTTTTGATAAAGCTTTCAATGCTGTCTGAATGAGCAGATGCTAGAATGCTTACACCACAGTTGATTGCATACTGCACTGCCAGAGCATCTTCGTCACGGCCTAATTCATCAGTGACAATAAGGTTTGGGCTTAATGATCTGATACCATTTTCAAAACCCACCTTTTTGCTGGCAAAAGCTATTTTATCTGCGAAGTTGCCAAGGCAGCCATCAGTGCCAATATCCAGTTCCCCTCGTTCGTCAAGGACAAGCACATTGTATGCATAGTTACGCTCTGACAGCTGAACAATGAAATCTCTCAAAAAAGTCGTTTTGCCCGCACCAGGCGGCGAAATGACTAAGGTGTTGTTAATATGATTTTCTGAGAGAATATAATCAAAAGCCGAAAGAGAGCAGTTTTTAATTTCATGCGGAATCCTAATATTGACGCTCGAAAAGTTTGTCATGGTTTTAATTTGCCCGTTTTCTTCAATCAGATCGCCCCCTAGTCCCAGGCGTATTCCGCCAGGAGTGACAATAAAGCCCTTTTTTATCTGCTCATTCACCGAATAGATGGAACATTCGCTAGCGCGGAAGATTAAGTCCTCAATCATGATCTTAGATGCAAAAATAGCTTCTTTGATGTTTGATGTTGAGCCGTGCAAGCCTAAGAAAGTACGTTGAGCGCCTATTAAAAGCACTATGGGTTTGTTGACGCGCATACGTATTTCATTGATCGACTTTATATTGACTTTACTGGATAGAATATTGTAAATCTCATCAGAGAATATTTTTTCAAGCATACTGCCCCCTTCGTTTTGTAATGTATGTATGACCATATTGGACAATCACATTACGACAAATAAAGGCAAAATGTTATCAAAATTAAAACTTTAAAAAACTGAATGAAAACAAAAAAAAGATATATCGCATTGATATATCTTTAAAAAGTTTATTCTGTAATTTTTATTTTACTCTTTCCATATAGCTGCCATCTCTGGTGTCTATTCTGATTTTATCACCAACGTTGATAAAAAGCGGCACGTTTAATACATATCCTGTTTCCACCTTAGCTGGCTTTGTTGTAGACTTTGATGTATCACCCTGCACGCCTGGCTCGCAGTCAACAACTTCAAGCTCTACAAAGTTTGGAGCATACACTGAGAATGGATTTCCTTTATAGAAATACATTGTACAATTTTCATTTTCTTTAACATAGTTCAGTGCATCTTCAACGCTGTCTTTATTGAGAGGAATTTGGTCATATGTTTCGCTGTCCATGAAGTAGTAAATATCACCATCATTGTACAGGTATGTCATTTCCTTTTTCTCGATGACCGCTACTTGAAACTTATCTGATGGATTGAAAGTTGTTTCTTTAACTTGACCTGTCATAACATTTTTAATTTTTGCGCGCACGAATGGTGAGCCTTTCCCAGGTTTTACATGCAAAAAGTCGATTACTGAATAAACTGCTCCGTCCATTTCAAATGTAGTGCCTTTCCTAAAATCTCCTGCAAATACCATAATAAATTATCTCCTTATTCTTTATTTCTTGTTGATGTTTATTTCCTATACATAATAGCACATTTAAGGCTATTTGTCTAGTAAATTTTTATAAATATTTTTCATTATCAGCGCGTCATGCGGCATTTGCGACATGGATTCACAAATTACACGTGGCGAGAGGTTATAGTCTATTAATAATTCTGCCAAAGGCTCAAAATTCGGCCCGTAGATTTGGTCATCATAATTGAGGTGTCGCAATTCGCCCTTAGCGCCATATTCAATCTTTGAAAAATGAATATGGCTTTGATTTGTTCTGTCAAACCCTAGTTTTTCAATGCAATAGTCAATGATGCGTTTGAAATCATCTTTGGTTTTGAGGCCGCCTTGTTCGATTGAGTTGATGTGTCCAAAATCAAAAGTTGGGACAAGATGACTATTGACACAGCAAAGGTCGATAACTTCTTTATATGTACCAATTTGCATTGTTTTTCCCATTGTTTCAGGGCACATCAGCAAGCCGTCAAGCAGGTTCTCGCTTTCAATTTGATTGAAAAATTCATCAAATCGTTTATGTGTCAATGCAAGTGCTTCATCACGGCTCATTTTTCCACAAGAAGCTGGATGAAAAACCAATTTGTCTGCACCAAAGGCTCTCAAAAATTTGATACCTGTCAGTATGTAACCTTTGGTTTTGGAATACATCTCTTCGCTTGGGTTTGCAAAATTTATGTAAAAAGGCGCATGCAAAGATACTTTGATGTTGTAGTTTTCAAACAGCTCGCCCGCTTGCCTTGCCAAATCGCTGGACATCTGGTATCCATGACCAAATGAATATTCATATGCGTCAAGCCCTCTTTCAGAAAGCCACTTTGGCACTTCAAGAATACTTTTGTGTCCCTCATTGTAAAATTCATCACCGCAGCCCGAAGGCCCAAACAGTACCATGCTCCTCCTTATTTTAATAAAACATCTTTGTTCTTGTTTTATGATTATTTGATTATTGTTTTATTGTCCTTTGTCAAAACAAACGTAAATTTAGCTTCAATTTGTTTTGTGTTGCTTGGGCAATACCTAAAAACTTCTGTTCAAAATACAGTCTATATTTCCCATCAGAAAGATTTGTTGCGATTGTCATGCCATTGCTAATTTTTATAAACTCCTGTTCATTGATGTGTGCACTTTCGAAATCAAAAACCTTGTCAAGTGAAATAATATTAAAATTGCCTTTCTTGATCTCTTCAAGAGAATATGCGTCTTTAATGTCGAAAATACCACATTTAGTACGTAATATACTACACATAATACCGTATGTACCTAATTTGGCTGCGATATCTCTGCACAAAGAACGCACGTAAGTTCCGCTTGAACAATGAACTTCAAGTTCATAGGTGTTTTCAGCAAGTTGATTCAAAATCTTTATTGAATAGATTTCGATTGCTTTTTTCTTTAACGGTATGTCTGTAATGCCTGCGCGGGCTAGTTGATAAGCGCTTTTACCGCCTATTTTATTTGCTGAATAAATTGGTGGGAGCTGCTCCTGCTTGCCTTCAAATGATGGAATAACTTTCTCTAAATCTTGCAAGCTGACTTTTACATCATTTCGGCAAGTAATATCCCCTTCTAAGTCCAGCGTGTCCGAGGTTTCCCCAAATTTGAATACAGTTTGATAGACTTTATCTTTTTGCAAAAAGTAGTCAAATAATTTTGTACCTTTACCAAGCGTGACAGGCAAAAGCCCTTCTCCGAGTACGTCCAACGTGCCGAGATGGCCTGCTTTGTCTGCTTTTAGAAAGTGCTTCACTTTATTTACGACAGCATTTGAAGAGATGCCGCGCGGCTTATTTACCAAAACAATTCCATTAATTTTCATTTTTTTTCACTTTTTTGTTTTTTAATTTCGTCGAGAATCATATTTGTTGCTTGTTGAATATTCTCTGCATTAAATTTTGCACCAGCGGCTTCGATATGCCCACCACCACCGAACTTCATTGCGACTGACCTGACATCATAGCCTGATTTTGCACGAAATGAAGCTTCAAAGAAACCTTTTGATGTTTCGGCAAGACTGAAAGAATAGTGGATATCTTTCAATGACACAAGCTCGCTGCTATAACTGTCAAAGTCTGATTTTTTTCCATTCATTGCTTGCAGTTCTTTCAGCGGAATTGTGCAGTAGGCACAATCATCGACAATTTGAAAGTTTGTCCACAAGTACTTTTTAAACTCTACCTCTTTTTTTGTATGCCTGCGATATTGCAGCTCGTTGACTTTAAGTATGTCTGCACCAGCTTTAACAAGTTTATATGCTGTCCAAAACGAATTTGAATTTGTTTTGGTATTTATAAAGGAAAACGTATCAGATGACAGGCCTGCATAAAGCAATGTAGCAATCTGAGGTGTAATGTTTGCCTTCATTGCGCGCAGTATTTGATATGAAATTTCGCTACATGAGCTCATTTCGGTATTGACGTAATTTTGACGACCAATGAGCCCGCAATTAATGTGGTGGTCAATTACAATAGTATTGTTTTTGTCATTAAAAATTTCTGCATAATCGCCAAGTCTGTACATTGCCGGAGCATCAGTAGAAATGAACAAATCAAATTGGGAAGCGTCACACATAGACGAAGACACATTGCAGTTTTCAAGAAACATTAATTGAATTTCAGTGAAGTTTTCTTTTGAGAAAAACGTCACTTTTTTCCCTAGATTTTTGCATGCGAAATACAGCGAAAGCGCGGAACCAATAGCGTCAAGGTCTGGATCAATATGGGTAAAAAATGCAATACTTTTTGCATGTTTTATTGCGTCTGCTATTTGGGAAAATGAATTATTTTTCACTCATCTTCCTCCTCTGCTTTTGGTATGTTTAAATTTTTCAATAGTTCGTTGACACGTATTGTTGCACTTGTACCCTTATCTATTTCAAACATCAGTTTTGGCACAAAAGGCATTTTGACCATGTTTGCGAGCTCTCTTTTGATAAATCCCTCTGATTTGGTGAGAATGCTTATTGTATTTTTTAGCTCGTCTTGATTGCTGCTATCGAGAGCCACTTTTATTTTGCAATATTTAAAATCAGGAGTAACGTTTACTTCGCTGATATACAGCATAGGATTTATTCTTGGATCGTTCATTTTGTTGTGTATGATATCAGATAAACTTTTTTGTATTTGGCTGTTTGCTCTTTCAAATCTTATTGACATTTTGCCTCCCAATTAAAAAGGAAAGCATATACTTTCCTTATAATTTATTATAAATAATTTTTCTTTTTTCACAAAACATTTATGAGGAAAAATTATCTTTTTATTGCTTCTTTAACATAAAAATCTATTGTATCGCCTTCTTTAAAGTCGATATTGTCACGCAGCTTGATACCGCATTCATATCCTTTATTGACTTCAGCTTTTTCATCTTTGACAATCTTCAAAGATTCTACGCTGCTGCGGCCAATTTCTTCCCCGCCACTATGAACTACGGCTATGGCGTTGCGAACTGCTTTACCATCCTTGATGTAGCTTCCCGCAACCTTTCCTGCTGTCGAGAGTTTGAATACCATACGGATTTCAGCGCTTCCAATGTATTTTTCTTCATATTTGATGCTTTGCATACCATTGATAGCAGCTGTAATATCGTCTACGACTTCATAGATAATCTTGTACTCTTTAATTTCTACCTTTGAGCTTTCTGCAAGTGCTTTTGCTTTGGCTACTGGTTTTTGATTGAAGCAGATAATAATTGATCCTGTTGTTTCAGCCAAAATTACATCGCTTTCAGTTACAGCACCTGCTCCGCTGTGTACGATATTGACTTTTGCTTCATCATTCCTGATTGCAAGCAGAGCTGATTTCAGCGCCTCAACAGAGCCTATGGTGTCAGCCTTAATGATGATGTTCAGGTTTTTCAAAGAGCCTTCGTGAACCCTGTTCATGAAGGTATCAAGAGTTACGCCAGACGAGTGTTCTGAGCGCTCTTTCTTTATTTTGTTGATTCTTTCCTGAATAACTTGTTTTGAAAGTGTTTCTTCTACGGCATAGACTTCATCGCCTGAAATAGGAACATCGTTGAAACCAAGAATTGCCACAGGGGTTGACGGGCCAGCCTCTTTGACTGGCTTGCCGTTGTCATTGTACATCGCGCGAACTTTACCGTATGTGATACCTGACATAATAGAGTCGCCTACATGAAGCGTACCGTTTTGTACAATTACAGACGCAACAGGACCTCTGTTCTTATCAAGCTCGGCCTCAATAACGACCGCTGTTGCCATTTTGTTTGGATTTGCTTTAAGCTCTTGCATCTCGCTTACAAGAAGGATTGTCTGTTTGAGCTCATCTAATCCCATACCTGTTTTTGCTGAGATAGGCACGCAAATCGCGTCACCACCCCATTCCTCAGGCAGAACATTGTTTTCAGCAAGCTGCTGCTTGATTCTTTCAGGATTGGCCTCTGGCTTATCCATCTTGTTGATAGCAATAATAACTGGTACATTCGCAGCTTTGATGTGGTTGATAGCTTCAACAGTTTGAGGCATAACACCATCATCGGCAGCTACGACCAAGATTGCAATATCTGTTGCCTTTGCGCCTCTCGCGCGCATTTGAGTGAAAGCTGCGTGGCCTGGCGTATCAATGAAAGTGATTTTTTCACCATTAAATGATATTTGATATGCGCCTATGCTTTGAGTAATGCCGCCTGCTTCACCTGCAACAACGTTTGTCTTTCTGAACGCGTCGAGAAGGCTGGTTTTACCATGGTCGACATGTCCCATAACTGCAACAATAGGAGGACGTTTCACAAGGTCTTTTTCGTCATCTTTAACTGATGCTGACTCGATAAGCTTTTCTTCGTATGATTTGTCAAGTTTCAGTTCAAGTGTTATGCCAAAATCACTTGCTACAAGCTCAGCCGTTTCATAGTCGATATTTGAGTTTATGGTCGCCATAATTCCAAGAAGCATAAGTTTCTTTACAATCTCTGTAACTGGCTTGCCAATTTTTTCACTGAAATCTTTTACAGTAATCTCTTTTGCGGTCAATACAGCATTTTTAATTACTACCTGATTTGCTGATTCCTGTGGTGCACGTTTCTTTTTTACACTTTTTCTTGAACCGAATGAAATTTCTTCAAAGCCATTTTCATCTTCGATAAATACGTTGTTACGTTTCTGCTCATCACGTCTTTTTGCTTGGCCTTTGCGTTCATCGCCGGCCGAATGCTTTTGAGCGTATTTGGCTTTGTTTGCAAAGGTTCTGTCATTTCTTACATCAATTTCAGGCGCATCACTGGTCGCAAAAGAGCGGAAATTATTTGAACGAGTAGACACAAAATTATTGTTGCCAAACTTTTTATTCTGTTGATTTCCGCTGCGATTAAACGGAGGTCTGTTCGAGTCCTTTTTATCGCGATTGAAAGGCTGTTTTTGATTTGATGCGGCGAAAGATTTGTTGCCAAATTTGTTTTGGCCATCATTTTGCCTTGATGTTTGAGACTTCGGTTGATTATCAAATTTTCGAAATTTGGTATTTTCCGTTTGTGCAGCAGCGACTTGTGCATTCGCAGTAGAGTCTTGTTTTTGTGGAGCGTCATTTTTTACGTCATTGACATTATTTGATTGAGGTGCAGGAATTTTACTTGCAAGAGTTGCATCCTGTTGACGCTGCTCGTCATCAAGTTGGCGTTTTCTTGCGGATAATTGCATGGAAAACTCATCGACCATGCCTTTTGCCGCCCGAATATCCTTCAAAATATCGATAATTTTTCCACCATTTTGAAGTTCATGAATTTTTTTGAGATTTTGTAATGCTTGATTTGCCAATATTGACTCCTTTATTCCTGCAATAAATTATAAATAATATCGCTGAGATTTTTATTTTTTATTCCTGCTATTTTGCAGTTTTGTATGCAAATGATATCGCTTAAATTTTCTACTTCAATACAATTTAGATTCTTTTCTTCAAGTTTGTGAACAATCTTCATTGTATTCTTTTGCGAATTTTTGTCATAAAGCACTAGATAAAGCTTTTTATCATAATCGCAGAGCTTTTCTCCTCCAACAATTAGATAGCCTGCTTTTCGCGCTATGTTTAGATAGCCTTTAAGAGCTGCAATGTTATTTTGCGTCAAGGATCTGCTCCTTTATTTGCGAATATATTTCATCGCTTACATTTGTTTTAAAAGTTTTGTTGAGGAGTTTTTGTTTTTGCATTTTACTAATGCAAGTCTCGTTTTTGCAAATATATGCGCCGCGCCCATTTTTCTTGCCTGTGGAATCGATAAAAATTTCATTATCTTTATTTTTTACTATTCTTACAAGCTGCCGTTTGTCTTTCATTTCACGGCAAGCAATGCACATTCTGAGGCTTTCCATCTCCCCTCCTTATTTAATTAATCTTCGTCATCATCGATTGGAGCAATTTCCTCCAACTCTTCAAGGTCGCTCAAACCTTGGAAAGAATCATCGCTCAGTTCGGTAAGTTCATACTCTGGCTCTTTGGTTTCGATGGTGGTTACAGAGCTTTCAGGTTTGACCTCTATCTTCCAACCAGTAAGGCGAGCCGCCAATCGAACATTTTGTCCGCTTTTGCCAATCGCAAGAGACAGTTTGTCATCAGGAACGATTACGCGAGATGAATGAAGGCTTTCATTTGTTTCAACACTGAGCACTTTTGCAGGACTGAGCGCTTTTGCAATGTATTCAAGTGGGTCATCACTGTATTCAACAAGGTCGATTTTTTCGCCATTGATTTCTGAGGTGATCGTGTCAATTCTTTGTCCGCGATTTCCAATGCATGTGCCTATTGGGTCTATGTTTGGTTTATCAGTGTAAACCGCAACTTTTGTACGATTGCCAGGATCACGTGCAATATTTTTGATTTTTATATCACCTGATGCAACTTCTGGGATTTCAAGTTCAAAGAGCTTACGAATAAAACCGATATTGCTGCGTGTAACTTGAATTTGAGTGCCTTTATATGAGTCTTTGATTTTTTTCACATAGACTTTCACTCTGTCTCCAACGTTGTATTTTTCGTTTGGAATTTGGTCAGATGGAAGCATGACACCTTCTGTATTTGAGTTTGAAATCTGTACATATACCGTGCCGTTATCAATGCGTTTTACAACCGTAGTCAAAAGCTCGTCTTCCTTTTCAGAAAGCTCGGCCATAGCCTTTTGACGACCAAGCTCATTGAGTTTTTGCATTACTACCTGCTTTGCAGTTTGTGCAGCGATACGGCCAAAGTCTTTTGTAAGTTCCTCTTCAAGAACAATGTCGCCTACTTTGTAAGATTTTTTGCGAAGGCGAGCTTCTGCAAGAGAGATCTCTTTATCTGAATCTTGAACTTCATCAACAATCGTCTTGTAGGAATAGATTTTTATTGTGGCTTTTTCAGGATTCAGTTTTACCATAGCTGGTTTTGCTTCGCCGTACATTTTTTTATACGCTGATGTAAGCGCGCTTTCTAGCGTAGCGATGAATGTTTCTTTGTCAATTTTCTTCTCCATTTCAAGGTCTTCAAGAGCTTGAAAGAAATCTTTATTTGTCATTTTAATCTCCTTAAAATTTAATTATTGGCATAATATGTGCGACTTTTTCACGTTCGAAAGTTTTTTCTTCGTCACCGCCAAGAATTGTAAAAGTCTTTTCATCATATTTTTCAAGTTTGCCTTCAAATTTCTTATTGCCATCTATTTTTGCAAAAAGAGTGACGCAAACATCTTTGCCTATATTTCTTGCAAAGTCGCGGTCGGTTTTTATTGGCCTGTCAATCCCTGGTGAGCTTACCGATAAGATGTATGGCTTATCTTCTGTTGGATTCAACTGTTCTAGTGGCTCATCAATGGCTTTGGAAACCTTTTCGCAATCATCAATATTTACACCGTCAGCGCTGTCAATGTAGAAAATCAAATTCATTCCGTCAGATTTTTTTGAATATTCAACTTCAACAACTTCATAGCCAAGCGCTTCAATGATTGGGCTAATTTTTTCCTCACACAATTCTTTAACTTTTGCCAATTTAAAACCTCCCCTTTCTACGAAGCAGGGAGCGATGCAAAATTGCACGCTCCCCACTATCAGTCATATTTATTGTAGCATTATTGCTTTAAAAAATCAAGTATAAACACAAAAAAAATTGCTATTTTTTAATTTTAATATTATTTTTTATTTTTATTTAATTCCATCAGCACCTGAGCCGTTGCATAAGCGTCATTGAAAGCGCGATGTGCATCGTTGAGAGTTAGTCCAAGCGCTTTGACCACTGTGCCAAGCTTGTAGTTTGATGTGCGCAGTTTTGATTGACGAACTACAATCATGGTATCAATGACCGTGTTGTCAAACATCAGGCCTAGCCTGTTGCCAACTTTTTTCACAAATTTAAGGTCAAAGCCAATAACGTTGTAGCCGCTGATTATGCAGTCCCTTGTCCACTCATAAAAGTCTATGATAACATCTTCAATCTGCGGCGCATGAGCAACCATTTCATTAGTTATATTGGTCAAGGCTTGAACATCAGCAGGTATAGGGCTTTTGGGCTTAGCAAAGCTTGCAAACCTTTCTGTAATTTCGCCAAATTCAACTTTAACAGCCCCTATTTCTGTGATTTCACAGGTTTCAGGGTCAAGCCCAGTCGTTTCAATATCAAATACAACAATCTTATTTTTCATGATGAAATCATTGTAATCAGATTTAACATCAAAAAGGTTTTCCTGTGTATTTCGCGGCAATATATCGGGAAAAACCACCTGTTTATGATTAGCAAGCGGATCAATTTGTTCGGGTTGTTTTACCTCTGTTTGCAATGGGCTGGCAAGCGAAATCTTCCTAACATAGTAAGTATTTTTACCCGTCAATCCTGCGCGAATATCGCCAACGCACAACAAGAACGACATGTCTTCAAGCGCGTCTAAGTCTTTTTCATGGGTACGACTGCAAAAATATACGCATTCAATCGAACCTGTACTATCTTTAAGATTGAAACTGTAAAGAGCTTTTTCTTCGCCAGCGTGCTTACCTTTTTTAATTATAAACTTTTTCTGAGTCTTGTTTGTCATTACACCAGACAAGATCACCGAATCCTTCTTGTTTTTATTGTCTGAGATATATTCTGGCTTTGGAATTATGTCACCGCCAACAATTTTCTTTTCAATGTTCACATCATATCTTTTGGCTTTTGTAAGCACCGGCATGACATCGTCAGCTTCAATCTCGTCTGGAAGCTTATCTTCATTTTGCGAAATTTCAATATCAAAATTCGCAATATATAATTTGTCCAAATATGATTTTAATTGTGATTTCAATTCCAGTTCATCAATAAGCGCAAGCACATCACCGTTCAATGAAATCTTTATTTTTACATTTAAATCTTGGTGGCTTGATGAAATATTTTCTGGCGATATGTACGGAAAAATCCCCTTTTTATTCTGTCGGAAAAATTCAATGATATCGGCCGAAATCAGTTTTTCATCAAGGTAGGACTTTTTGTACTTTATTTTAAGTTCGCCATTCAACGATAAAAGCTCCGTCAGAAAGGATTCAATTTCCTTTTTGTCATCAGATGACATATCTGCATCATTATAAGGGTAAAGAAAAGTAATCGAGCACTGCAAAATGTCTGTATCATAAACAACTGACAGGAGCTTTAAGTTTGAATATTTTGCACCAAATTTTTGGTTAATTTTATCTTTAATGTCTATCATATTGATATTTTATAACAGGAAATGTAAAATGTCAATCAAAATTACAGCGCCAAATAGTATGAAAAGGCCTATGGCATGTATCATATTTTCGGTTTCGCGCTTGATTGGCTTTTTGCGCGCTGCTTCAATCGTCGTGAAAAGTACATGAGCGCCGTCAAGAGCTGGTATTGGTAGCGCGTTGAAGACAGCAAGGTTTGCCGAAATCAAAGGTATGAGTACCAATATGTTTGCAAAATTTGTCTGAGTAAAGCTTGCAATTGTGGCTATTGTGGTTACTGGCCCGCCTATTGCTGAAAGCGGCAGCTGGAAAGTAATCAGAAGGAACAGACTTTTCAATACCACCCAAGCCATACCGAATGCAAACGGCACTGCGCGCTCAACAGCTTCCCAGAAAGTATGGACATATGCCGTGACGTTCACGTCCCAGAAATATTCATACTCTTGAACGAACTCGCCTTCCACTTTATCGCCGTTTTCATCATACTTTTGATTGTTGACAAGAGCTTGATAGAATCCAAGTTCAGCATTGGCATAATCGTCGCCCCTTTTTACTATTGCTGGGATTGTTGGATATTCCTGAAATGCAAGGCGTTTTGTCTCATTGTCTGCATCCTTGTAGGTTGCCATATATTCTGATAGAGCAGATATTTCAGCTTTCATTATTTCGTTGTAGGTTTTTCCATAGGCGAAATCAATTTTTTCACCACGAATTGAAATTATAATATCGCCTTCTTGCAAACCTGTGCCTTCTGGAACGTTTGTTATCTCGCTGCCCTCGACAATATTTGAGATATGCTGTGTGTCAAACGGCATGAAACCGTTGACCTGCGGTATGTCATATCCCACAGTGCAAAGCAGAATCATAGAAAAAATTACGGCAGCTGCAAAGTTGAATGTTACGCCAGCAAGAAAGACTAAAATTCTTTTCCATGGCTTTTGATTTGTAAACGAATCTGGATTTTGAGCATCTGTATCCTCTTCACCAGCAAAAGCGCAGTATCCGCCAAGCGGAAATATGCGCAAAGAGATAAGTTCCCCTCTTTTATTTTTACGAGAAAAGAGGGCTTTACCAAACCCTATTGAAAATTCTGTAATTTTAAACCCTAGCATACGCCCTATTGTGTAATGGCCAAATTCGTGAATCAAAACCATAAAAAGCAGAATGACGATTGCTAGAATAATATAAAGAATAAACAATGCCCTATTCCCAATCCTTTATGATAGTATATTTGATTATGATTTTTTTATGAATACACCTTAGACTACAAAACTGCAAACAAGATACTGAATGCGATAAAAAGATATGGCGCTGTAAAGACATATGAATCAAATCTGTCAAGCATGCCGCCATGGCCTGGGAAAAGTGCGCCCGAATCCTTTACGCCGGCACTGCGTTTCAAATAGCTTTCAAACAAATCTCCAAGCTGACAGATGATTGAACCGATTGCTGTAATGATAATCACCTTCCATACAGCTAGTCCAGCATCAGTCAGCAAAGAGGTAACTGATGGAATAGAATAAAGGATAAAATAAATTGCTGTAACAAAAAGTATGCAGGATAAAAATCCGCCTATTGCACCTGAAATTGTCTTGTTTGGACTGATTTTTGGCGCAAGCTTTTTGCCACCAATCAGGCCACCAAACAGATAGGCAAAAGTGTCTGTCAAAATTGGGATAAGGAACATCAACAGCAGTACAATAAGCGAGATTGCCGAGCCGTTAGTTATTGTGCCGTCAGCAAAAATTTCAAAAGTAGATGAGAGCTCGTCCATGTGGTTAATAAGCGTCATGAAACTGAGCAAAAACGCTGGATAAATAAATACCACAGAAGTGTTGAGCGCCTTAGTAACTGCAAATTTCAGCTTTGATTTTTTATCAAGATTTCTTGCTTTCATTTCAATAGCTGTATGACCCTTTCTGATTATGGTCAAAAGAAAAGACACAGCAAAAAACAGCACTATAAGGCCAACGCACATTACAAGAGTATAAATCAACCCGATTTCTGCATCAAATGCAATTCCAAGCAACATCACCAGCATCAAAAAAGCTGGAAAAATAGTTGCTAATATAGTATCGTTGTACTTGCCCATTTTTGAGAATAGTTTTGATGCCTCATATGTAGCAAAGCAGGCTACAAGAAGTATCAAAGCATCAAAAAAATAGCTGCTAACATATGCTTTCAAAATGAAAGCGATTGCGAGCACAAAAACGATGCCTAGTGATGTAAGCAGTCTTGTTTTCATTTATTTACACCTCCAAATCTTCGGTTTCTTTTTTGATATTCAAGCAAACATTTTTCTAGTTGTCTTTCATTGAAAGAAGGCCAGTAAATTTTAGGAAAATACAATTCACTGTATGCCATCTGGAATAAAAGGAAGTTGGAAATTCGTTGTTCGCCGCTTGTTCTGACAACAAAGTCAGGCTCTGGCATGTCTTTGGTGTCAAGAATAGCAAGGAAGTCTTTTTCGTTTGTTTGCTTTGTATTATTTTGTAGCAATTTATTTACTGCGCGAATGATATCATCTCGCCCGCCATAGTTAAGCGCGAAAGTTACTGTCAAGCCCTCTATATTTTTAGTTTTGTCGACTATACTCAATAAAGCGGACTTCAAATCTTCTGGAAACGGATCTAAAACGCCAATATAATTGACTTTAATTTGATTCTTTATGAAAAAATCCTTGTTTTGATTCAGATAGTCACGCAGAAGTTCAAAAATACCATTTATTTCGTCTTCGCCTCGGCGCCAGTTTTCTGTCGAAAAAGCAAAAAAGGTGCAATATTCAATACCGAAATTTTTACAGCCCAGCATGGTTCTTTCAACCGCTTTGATGCCTTCCTTGTGCCCATAATAACGAGCCAGCCCCCTTTTTGTTGCCCAGCGTCCATTTCCGTCCATTATAAAAGCAATGTGTTTTGGTAATATTTTTATTCTTTGTGTCATATCAGTCCTTATATTACACTATGAGAAAAAGCCAGATAGTGTGCAATTTTACACTTCCATTATCTCTTTTTCTTTTGCTTTATAATTGTCGTCTATTTTATCGCAGGACTTGGCAATAAGCTTTTGTATTTCATCTTCAACAGCGTGAAAGTTGTCTTCTGAAGGCTCACCATTTTTTTCGAGGGCTTTAAG
>CAMLUY010000003.1 GCA_946487985.1 uncultured Clostridia bacterium | reverse complement strand
TTAGCAAATTGATTTGCAAACATCGTGAGCAAATCAACATCACATAGTTTATAATGCAAGCCATAAAGGTGAAGCCGATTTTATGAATTATAATGAATTGATACTTGTTCAAACAAAGTGTGTCAAACTTGTTCAAATTGTGAAGTGATGATCAAATACAGCTTAATTTTACTGCGCCGCATGTGAACAGTAAGGCGATACTATTTTTTAAAAGCCCCAGTTTTGCGAAATGAATTGCTTAGTATTTTCATTTTGTTTGCTGGTGTTTTTTTGCGTAAGGCAATCTTGTGTTTGTGCAAAAAATCAAACGTAAATCAAAATTGTCAGCTTGCATCTTTGGGTATTGAAAACCGCTGTAAAATATGCTATACTTTTTACATGAAAACTGTTTGATTGATGCAGATGGGCTTTTTCAGGTTGCATGGCATTGAAAATGTGCCTGAAAAGACTGAACAAACATATTATGCAAAGGAGGGTGGCGATGGCGAATATTCAAGATTATATTATCTGCACAGCACTTGACAATACTGACAACAGGCAGCAACAAGGGAATGCCGATTTTGTAACTCGCGATTTTGTATATCTTAGTTCGCGTGCAGAATTTGAAAAAATGCATGGTCAAAAAGCGGCGCAGCCTTCCGACTATGCAATCATGAATGGACTGCATTTTACAACAAATAAAGAGTGCAAAAGCGGCACATCGGCATGGTGGCAATGGCTTCGATCTTCAAGCGTAGAAAATGATGTGGATTGCGTGTTCAGTACGGGAGATTTCAAACGCAAGGGTTGGTTCTATGATGATGGTGGCATTTGTCCATCGATGAGATTTCGTATAGCCGCGATTGTTTCAGACATGCAGGACAAAAAGAACTTCAATCTTGATACCGTGTATAGCGAAAATGGCGATTTATTATACCACACGATTGAATTTGGTCTTTACCCTCAAAACAAGACAAATGCGAGTTTATCAAATACTCTTGAAGGGTTGTTATATTTGGAAAACAACAGGGGAAAAAGCAATTTCAGAGCAACAGGCAAAAGCTATTGTGGCCGTAGGTATTATGACGGGACATTTGTGACAAACTTAGAGTATGAATACAAGGGCAAAAAATATGTTAGAGTGCTGACACCAAGGTGTGATAAAAATGCTGTATTTTCAGACAAAACAAAAATACCTGAGCAACGCATTCCAATGTGGGTTGAGGTTCAGCCAATAAAATGGATAATTCAAAACTGGGACAATCTGCCAAAGGAAATCAATCCTGATGGTGATGGCAGGGCAAACGCAGTAATCGTCAGGTCAGAAAAAATATTGATGTCGGGAATCCCGTTTTATCCTTATACAAACAACAATAAATATGCTATGTGGCAAAACAGCACTCTTCGCGCAATGCTCAACGGATACGACCTGAACGATGTAATCAAAAATGGCAATGGCAACAAAAGGTACAGAGTTTCATATGATTTCAATTTTAAAGGCAAAGGTTTCATACAGGAGGCTTTTAATGGAGAAATTCAGCAAGAACAAAAAATTAATTCTCGACAATCTCTTTTACGCAAGACACGACTTGATAAGCTGAATCCTGATAAAACGCCAAGCTCATCACGCAGAAAGATGACCGACACCGAGATTATCAAAAGCTGGATAGATGCAGGGCAGTCGGTACTGCTGCGCGGCCCGTCTGGAATTGGCAAGACAGAAAGAATCAGAAACTGCTATCCTGACCTTATTTACATCAAACTGACGAATAATATGTTTCCAGAGAAAGTGGTGGGGTCACTGAACTTGCAAACGGGGCAGTCGATTCCTCCTGATTTCGCAAAACAAGCGCTTCTTTCATGCGCAACTGACGCCGAGCGCAAGCGAATCGAAGAAAATGTGCAAAACCTTTACAGTCTGGCCGATAAAATTTATGAACGCTCTAAAAATTCGAAAAGTAAGGTTGTCATCATGCTCGATGAACTTTTGAATGTCAAGCCAGCAGTGCAGTCGCTTGTGTATACTTTGGTACTGAACAGATTGGTCGAAACGGGCAAAGGATTGAAACTTCCAGCAAACAC
The DNA here is from genome assembly GCA_946487985.1 of uncultured Clostridia bacterium. Classification (GTDB taxonomy): domain Bacteria; phylum Bacillota; class Clostridia; order Christensenellales; family UBA1242; genus Caccovivens. Next base: position 22,523 of record CAMLUY010000003.1, on the reverse strand, counting down.
GGTTATCGTGGCAACAGGCAATCAAAAAAAGTACTCTTCGGTCGCAGAAGACTTGGTTGAACCGCTAGAAAAAAGGTTTGACCATATATTTGACATGCAACCAAAAGTGGGCGAGTGGTTGTACGAATATGCTTTGCCAAACAAACTTCATCCAGCGGTAATATCATATATATTCAGCAAATATCAGGAAAGCGGTCGCAGCGAAAAGATTTCAGACATGGGATATTTCTATGAAGAACCAGAAGTCGGCGAAACACACCTTGATTGCAACGGCTGTCGAGGTCGCACTAATGATCCGCGCAGCTGGACGACAATTTCACGCATGCTGTATGCTTTTGAAGACGATGTGCAGAAGGGCAAATTTATTGGCAAGGACATTGAAAATTTGCTGCAAGTGTCGATAGGGTCAAAACTGCGAGAGGAATGGGCGGAGGAGTTCATTGATTTTTATAACAATCCAACCCTTACTGTTGAAGAGGTCGTGAAAAAACGTTACAGTAAAGCCGAACTGCCAAATGGTATCAATGAAAAATTTGCAACAGTTGCTGGGCTGCTAGCTGCCAAAAGTAATGAAGTGTCGTCATGCCGCGAGTTTATTCGTGAGTATTGCGATCCTGAATATGTGGCAATATATGACCTTTATTGGGCGGGCGGTGATGCCGAGCGAATGGAACAAATTGCAGAACTCCAAGACCAAGCAGAAAATGATTCACAGGATATTGCTATATAAAGGTAAGAAGCATAGGTCTTTCAAATTTTGGCATGGAGTACAACAAATTTGAAGAAATTGTGTCACAAGCCGAGGTGCTGCCTGCTGTTTTACAGGTTGAGGCGCACCCGTACTATCAGCAGCACCAGCTTAAAGAGAAAATTTCAAAATATGGCACAAAGCTTGAAGCCTGGTATCCACTTGGGCATGGCGATAAAACCTTGATTGAACAACCAATTTTTCAAGAACTTTCAGACAAATACAAAAAGTCAAAAGTGCAAATAATACTCAGATGGCATATTCAGGACGGCAATATTGTCTTTCCAGGCGCAAACAAGCCAGAGCACATCAAAGAGAATCTTGACATATATGATTTTCAGCTTACTGACAAAGAAATGCAGGAAATTGGCAAGATTGATTGCGGAAAAAGATATTACTATCTTGAATCAGACAATGCGGCAAAGACCTATCTTGGTATGAAACTTGACTTTGACGCTCAGCCATAGTCACGACCAAATGAATTAGCTAGAGCGAACAAAATGCTGGCAATAAAAAATTTTATATTTTAACAAAATTATTGTAATTTTTTGTAGATTTGTGATATGATAATACTATGAGTGATAAAAAGAGTTTAAAAATAATTTTACCAATAGTTATTGTGCTGCTTGTTGCTTTTCTTGTTGCCCTTTATTTACATGGGCGAGAGGATATGTGGCAAAGAAATCAAAGTTCTGACCAGCTGGCATATTCAGGTGATTTTGCCATTGAAGACGCCAGCAGTTATGCTGATTTTTTGCGCGGCAACAGTTCTGACAAAGCAAACTACTACGCTGTGATTATGTATGAAGCAATCATCGACAATGTCGATGAAATGAAAGCTGGCTCAACTGAAATTTCTATTGCTGATTACGCACCAAGTGCAGATTTCAATGAAATGTACGATTACGTGTTCCAGGCTTCGGCTGGTGCTTTGTCATGCCTTAGGCTTGACAACCCTGAGCTATTTTGGCTTGACTTTTCTGGTGTATCAATCATGACGGCTACAAGCGGCAGCAGAGTTATTGACATCAAGTTTACAAAGGACGGGGGCTTTTACGATTCAAATATTTCATCTCAGTCACAAATAAACAGTATGGTAAGCGCATTTGAAAACGCGGTTGATACCATCATTGCAAGCATACCTGATGGATACAATGACTATCAAAAGGTGGTATATTTGAATGACTATCTTGTGTACAATGTGGAATATGACACAACATATGTTGCTCCATTTGTACATACTGCCTATGGTGCGCTGGTAAATAAAGTCGCAGTGTGCGACGGCTATTCATATGCTTTGTCAGTACTTCTTGATGAGCTGAATATCGTGAACTTGCCAGGTGTGGGCTTTGCATATGATGACTATCAAAACACATCGGTTGGCCACGCGTGGAGCTATGTCAAGCTTTACGACAACTGGTACGGCACTGATGTGACATGGAATGACCCAGTATTGATAGGCTATCCACCACTTCAAGAACAGGAATATATTGAAGCACATAAGCATGACTATTTATTAAAGGGCGGTAATGAAGAGCAGCAAACGGGATTTTATGCTGGTGGCAGAATTGTTAAAAACTACATTTTCTCAATAAGTGACATTACACTTGAATTTGATGTGCCTACAATTATGGAGACCGACTTCGTTTTCCCAACAATAGACAGTATTGCAGAAAGCTATGAGCGTGACGGCGACAGGATCACATCAACGACATTGACACCTTCGGTGACCGGTCTTGTGCAAAACAATACGCTTGCATATTCAGTCAGCAAAGATGGCGGCAAATCTTGGAGTGAGTACCAGCCATTTACAGACAGTCTTATGCTTTCAAGCGGCTCTGACAATGGCATGTACAAATTCAGGATTCAGACGTCTAAAAATGGAACAGCAATTTCTGAATACGAGCAGGTCATCACAGTTGAAAATCAAGCTGTATACAGTGTTGATGTTTCTGAAACAGAGGTATTGACATACACAATCTCGCCAAACAAAGACAGATACTATCAAGGCGAAACGGTGACGCTTGCAATAAACAACATTGAAACAGGATATAAAATTACATCAATCACATCGCAGCAGGTGACGATTTCAAAACTTTCAAGCAATCTCTATTCATTCACGGTTGGCACAGAAGATATCTATATCAATATTCAAACGGAGAGAGAGCTTTACAGCGTCAAGGTCAAAGACGCAGGCTCTCTTTCTTTTGATGAGGTATTGAATAAAAGTCAGGCATACTATCAAGATGAAATCATACTTTCCATTGACAACCTGCCTGTCGGCAAAAGAGTTGAAATGGTTCAGGACACATCAGGACAAGCACTGGAAATATCCGACCTCGGCAATGGCATTTATCAATTTGTCATGCCGAATCGAAATGTTGAGATTGAAATAGTGCTTGCAGACGTGAAATACAAAGTATCTGTGTCAAACACTAATATAGTTTCAGACATTAGCAATCAGTCGCCTGTCTATGGTGAAGAGATAACTATTCAAGTCACTTTGAAAACAGGCCAAATTATCCAAGGTTTCACTTCAAGCGTTGAAAACTTGCAAATTACAGATAAAGGCAACAATGTCTATTCTTTCACTATGCCGGCGCAAGATGTCAGCATAACTTTTACAGTGATTGTGCTCAAATACGCGATTACATTTGCTGAAACCGAAGTCGTTTACAACTGCCAGTCTCAGGCAGAGTTTGACGAACTTGTGACAATAAACATAACCAGCTTGCCAGATGAAAAATATATTACAAACATTACCAGCAATGTTGACGGCGTGATATTCAACAAGATAAGCGACAACCAATATACATTCAAAATGCCAGCAGAGGCAGTGCAGATTGCGTTCGAGCTTGGTACAAATGCGTACAACATAAATATTGATGGTGGCGGCGCAGACGTTACCGCGCCAAGCAAAGCTGCAAGAGGGGAAAGAGTTGAACTGAATATTGACTGCCCGCAAGGCAAGCGTGTCAAGTCGATATCAAGCGCACAAGTTGCAGTGCAGGATAATGGTGATGGCAGTTACAGTTTTACAATGCCAGCGCAGGACGTGTCAATAATAATAGAGCTTGAAAATATTAAATATAAAGTTTCAGTTTCAAATCAAAATATTGACGCACAAATCAATATTGAAAACGCCGAGGAAGGGCAAAAGATTGAAATTACAATTTTGAATTTGCCATATGCGCATTTTATCTCTGGTGTCACAGCTGACGTAGGCGTAAATATTTCACAATCGCAAGACGACAAAACTTTTTCATTCGTCATGCCAGCAAGCGATGTTGTTGTGACGTTTAAAATAATGCACGCGCCTGTTGTCCATGTGTCAAATGACGGACTTGATTACAGCGTTGACAGCCGAATTGAAAGTGGTGAAAGTTACATTCTCATAAACATCAATCACAATAAAACAATCAAAAGTATTACAGTGACTGATGGTCAAAATGTGCTTGACCAAAGCCAGTATCAATTGGAAAAAATTTCAACAAATCTTTACAGATTGGACTCTGACCTTGACGACGTTTATCTGTTGTTTGAGTTTGAAGAAACGCAGCCGACAAACCCGTCAGAACCGACCAATCCAGATGAAGATGAACCAGAGTCTTTGACGGTTATGGTGATCATCATAGTCTGCGCTGTTGGCGGCGTGATTGCTGCCATTGCACTGATGATTCACTTCATCAAACGTCACAAATCAAATTGCTTTTAAAAATAAGAACTGCTGTAAATTCAGCAGTTTTTTTCATGTATTTTCTTAAAAAAACACGCAAATTATCAAAAATTGCTTTCAAAATAATTAAATTTTTAGTAAAATACATTCATGGAGCGTGAATTATGAAAAAAATTGCAAACGACATTCAAGAGGGTTGCTCGCACGACGGCGTCGACAACAAAGAGCATATTCTTGATATGGCTCGGCAGGCCGAGATGCTGCAAGAGAACATTGAAAGCAATACAGACCTTGCTTTTGCGTATTTAAAAACTGTGGAAAACAACGCAGACCAAGACTTTGTTGATGTGGTCAGAATTCTTTGCAGCGACATGCTTGATGTTGAAAAGCTGGCAAAGTCTTGCTATGAAAAATTTACAACAACTTTTGATGAAATAAAGCATATTAAAAATGAGCAGGACAAACTTCTTCAAGGGGCAAACGCGCTTGATGAAATAAGGAAAGAGTTGTTGCAATATGAAAACTACTCTTCGGCGTCACTAAGGTCGCTGATTGAAAAATGCAAACAATAAAAAATTGATATAAAACGCAAAAAAACATAAAAAATACAACAAAAATGGCGTTTTTTATGAATAATTTATGTAATTTACACAAAAAGAAGGATAATAAATATGGACGATAAAGATGAATTTTTAGATATATTTTATGACAATATTGATCGTGATGGCGCAGACCGCTTGCTTGAATGGCTGGAAAAGTCAGACTTTTTTACTGCACCTGCAAGCACGCGTCGCCATTGTGCGTTTAAAGGCGGCCTATGCAGACACTCCATCAATGTGTACAAGAGGTTTGTAAAAATATTGGAAGCCGAATATGGAGAAGGCTGGGAAAGCAAAGTCAGCCGAGAGAGCGTAGCAATAATGGGACTTTTACATGATGTTTGCAAGGTTGACACCTATGTCGAAGATTTCAGAAATGTTAAAGACGAAACAGGGCAATGGGTGAAAAAGCCGTACTATAAAGTCGAAGACAATCTGCCATATGGACATGGCGAAAAATCTGTCTACATACTCTCGGCGTTCATCAAGCTGACAAGAGAGGAGGCACTTGCCATCAACTGGCATATGGGGGAGTTTGATGCTCGTGTTCAAAATGGCAGCACGCTTGCATCTGAAACGTATTACAGATATCCAATCTGTTTTCTGATGCACCTTGCTGACCTTACCGCGACATATCTTGATGAAGAAGTGCCAAATTAAAGAGATATGGTTTCGCATTGAAAAAATAGTTTTATCGTGATAATTTAAGTTTTTATCCATCAAAACCGATAAAAAATCAACAAATATGACGACAATTTGTTTTAATTGGCTATTGACAATATGAACAGATTGCTGTATAATATGTGTATAATAACACGGAGGGAGATTCAAATGGTTGTTGTTAAAAAAAGATCACCAAAAAGACCAAGTCTTGTAAAGACTGCTGAGGAAGTCAAAGTTCAAGCTGTTGCGACCGACAATGCTGCGCTTGAAAACAAAAAAACTGCAACATCTGAAAGCAAGAAAAGTGTTGCTGCAAAACAATCTAAGAAAGTTGCTGAAAAAGCAAAACCAAAAGCTGTTGCAGAACCAAAGAAGAAAGTTGTGCCAGAACCAAAAGTATCGGACACTCAACTTGATTATGGATTTGAAGACCTTCGTTCGGCTATTGATGAAGGTTACAGCAATGCTGCACAGCCAGCGGCAGAAAGCACAGTAAAAAACAAAGGCAAGAAGGGTGACACAAGCTTTAAGGGCTGGATCAAGCTCAAAAAGACTTTGTCACTTGCAGCAGCCACTGTTGTTTTAGCAGTGGGAGTGGTTGCAGCGACTATTGTTGGATCAAATGCAAGCAAAGATGCAAAACAGACAAAAGAGTTTGTTGACGCATTCAACAACAATATTACAGCAACTCAGGCAGTTGCTGCGGACAATGCAACAACTTCACAAAATGCATTCAATGTTGTTGATGGTATATTCACACAGACTGAAAATTTGCAAACTAAAAAAGTTGCCAAAGTTTCAACTGTAAAAGACGCAGTGTCTGACATTGAAAGCCAGTACAATGTTGCAAAAGAAAACAATGACGTCGTTCAAAGCGAATATGAAAAGGCGTTTGGCGAAAACAACACCCAGTCGCTTCTCAATCAGTTTGAAGAGAAGTATAACGCAGAAGATTACAACGCTGCAAAACAAATTGCAGAAAGCATCAACCAGTCTGCTCAGAAAATTGCAAACCTGACTGGCCAAGTTGTTGAAACTACAAGTGAAATACGTGCTATTTTTGAAAACTTGACAAACAATGAAAATCAGGCCGCAAAAGAAATCGCAAACAACTATTACACTTCGACTATCCCTGAACTTGATGGAATTATTACAAATGACCTTCTTGCAGCAGATGCAGCTGTCAAATTGGCAAAAGAAAATCTTGACAAAATCAACGCTTCAAATGCTGATGAAATTTTCAAAACAACAGCTCTTGAAAGCTACAACGCAGCAGTTGCAAACCGTGACGAAGCATACAGAATCTATTCTGAGGAATATCAGTCAATCCGCGACGATTTTGAAGCAGCATATTCGGCAAACAACTACGCCGAAGTCGCTCGCATAGGTCAAGAACTTGTTGCAAAAGCAACGCCTATTAATGCCGCAGCTGCACAATCAAGCGAAAACGCTACCACAGTGGTTGAGCAATATACTATTTCTCAGGAAAAGATTGCTGCTGACCAATATTACATTGGCACTATTCCAAACCTGAACAAGCTTGTTGCAGAAGACATCAGCGCAGCTGACAAAGCCGCTTCAACAACAGAAAGCAACTCGCAAAAAATCAATGAAACTGACGCAGAACAGTCATTGAAAGACAGCCTTGCAGAACTTGCACAGCAGGCAAAAGACGCAAAAGCAAGCGCAGACGCAGAACACACAAATTATCAAGACATACTTTCACAAATCAACGCCGCATACAGCAGCGGAGATTACAAAACAGTATCTGAACTTGGTAAAGACCTGATTGACAGCGCGACACTCATCAATACATTTGTCACTGAGGCAAACACCGCTCTTTCAGAGTCAACATCTGAATATACAGAATATCAAGAGAATACCAATGAAGCACTCAACAAGCCGGTAATTGAAATCACTTTCACAGATGCAGAGCTTCAAAATTTCATCAAAAGCTATGGCATCTATCTTATTGACGCTGACCTTGGTGGCAGGGTGAACAGCATTGACAGCTTCACATACTCAAAGAATGGCGAGGTTAAAATTCTTGCAAGCTGCACAGATATGGCAAATAATGCATATACAAACCTGATTACCGCGACAGTTGCAGCAAACTTGACAGAGCAGCAAATCAGTGCATCTGATTTGATGGACAGAATTAAGTCGGCATCTGATTTGAAATTCCAGTCATTCGACACACAACTTCCAGCTGCTGAAAATGCAGAAAACGGCATTTTGCAAGTTGGTGACAGTGCTATTGATGGTGACATTGACATCACATATTCAATCGACACCGTTTACAATGCAAAAACCAAAAAGACAACAATTACATCATCAGCAATCGCAATAATTACTGATGAAAATGGCAAAGTACAAGGCTTTAAAGTATATGAACTTGATAAATCAGTACGCTCAGGAAATGTAAGCGAGGACGCTGTTGAAGAAGAGCTTGTTCAAAAGCTTACTGAAAAAATTTACGGTGATTCATCACTTCAAATTCAAGACAGCGAAAGCGAAATGCAATAAAAACAAAGCGCTACAACATGTGGCGCTTTTTTGCTGTAAAAATTCGAAATTTATAGATCTGGCACCTATTATTTTGTCACTTTTGCCGAGATTGTAATATAATGTCAATGAGGGCTGCAAAAGGAGAAAATATGCCTTGTAATCTTAATTTCAATCAATGCTGCTGTGGCAGAAACTTTCCAATCCCTATCTTTACTTGCAGACGAAATTTGATTGCACTTTTGAATCAGTCTGACACGACAGTTGTCAATCCAACCGTTCAATCTGCAAGCATAATCACATCAATTTCATCAACGCAGACAGTTTTGTCTGGCGGCAACGTTGTGCCTACCCAGTCTTTCAGCCAAGGCAATGCCATCTCATATGATGGCAATGGCACATTCACATTGCTTTTCGGCAGATATCTTGTTTCATACAATCTTGGCGGAACAATTCCAGCCTCAGGTGATTTCAGTTTTGGCGTATACCAAAATGGTACTCTTTTGCCATCGTCACAATCTACCTCTTCGGGCAGTGTTGGCAACCAAACAAATGTGTCGAACTCAGTTTTTGTAGACATTACCGCACCTACGGGTGAAATTACCATCAAAAACACAGGTACAGACCCGCAAGTTGTATCAAACGGCAGCATAGCAATTCAAAAAATAATTTAAAGACAAAAAATCTCAAAATCCCACTTGGATATACAAACATAACTAATCAATTTTAATGTTTGCCCAAACAGGGAAAAGCCGCTGTAAAAGTAAAAAAATTAAAGAAAAACTGTGATAAAAGGTCAATAAATATTTCGATTTTTTGTTGCAGTTTTTTAATTTTTTGGTATATACTATTAAAAAAAGGGGGGCGTATGGAAAAAACACAAGAGCAAAAAACGGCAGAAGCGCGAAAAGTGTGGCTTGATTTCTGGGAAAATGTGGCGAAAGTGACAGGCGATCCGCAGGACATGCGTCTTCTGATTGACTGCTGCGAAAACTATCGCCTGCTTGCTGAACAGCAGGAGCAAAACAATCGACCTGCCGACATTGACAACGAGGAGGAGATTGAGCGAGAGTAATGGCATCAATTAAAGTGAAGGCCATTGTTATTGGTGGAACTAATGTCAAAGAAAAGGACAGGCAAGTCAGACTTTTCACTTTGGAAAACGGGAAAATGCAAGTCTCAATGAAAGGCGTTCGTGGTGAAAAAGCCAAAATGAAAGCAGCAAAAGAGCCCTTTTGCTTTGGCGAGTATATTATCGAGCAGACTTCAACAAGCAATATAGTCACAGGCGTTGACATTATTGACAACTTTTTCGAAATTTCCAAAGATATTGATAAATATTACGAAGCTTGCGCCATGCTTGACGTTGTAGATAAGGTTTCGACATCTCAGGCAAACCCGCAGCTATTTTTGCAGATTTTGAAGGCTTTGAAGACCATTTGCTATGAAAATGTAAAAAAATACTATTGCATTGATAAGTTTATGCTTAATATTTTTGCGGCGATGGGGTATAAGTTCATGACCGATGTGTGCAGCTCCTGTGGTGGCAGACTTGCAAAGCGTTTTTTCAATTTTGAATATGGCGAAATAGTTTGTACAGCATGCAAAAATGATTTGTGTGATGAAATTTCTGATGCCTGCTACTCAGCTCTGCGTCTTTTTGAAAATACTACATACGAGAAGTTGTCTACATTACATATTGGTGGCATGGGAGAAATGCAGGCGTACAGTTTGCTTGCGAAAAACTTCAACTGGCGCACAGGTTTTAAAATGATTGATATTCCATGATTTTTCCAGAATAAATGGATTCTTTTTTGCCGTGCAATCATGTTTTGATTGACAAAAAGACAACAAGCGTGATATGATTTTATTGTACAGATTTGGAAACATCTTTGATATGAAAAATGGTTCAAGCGAGGGATAAAATGAAAAAAAAGTTAAAAATGTCACTTCTCTTTATGGTTTTGCTCGGTCTTGTTGGCTATGCGCTGGGTGTAGCGCTTGCATATGTTACAGATGCTCAGAGCAGTGCGCTTGCTGACGCATTTCGCAGCGAGTTTTCCTTTATTTTTTTAGCAGTTGGTGCAGCAACAGGCTTTATTCTTGGACTTTTCACAAAGAGCCAGAAAGCGCAAACAACTGACAATACTGGTACAACCGTCGAAGGTGAAAAAGTAGATATCAGTTTTGATTCAAAGTTTATTTCTGAGGAGCGCTTGCGTACCGACCCAGAACTTGTTTTTACTACATGGAACAACCTGCCAAGCATCAGCAAGACGGGATTTGTTTTCAGAAACAAAGAGGTCAACGGCAGATATGAAATCAACATGAAACCTGAAACTCATGCTTTGGTTCTTGGTACAACAGGTGTCGGAAAAACACAACTTTTTGCTAATCCTACAATACGAATTCTTGCTCACTCAGGTCAAAAGCCTAGCTTGGTCATGACCGACCCGAAAGGTGAGCTTTATGCCGATAACGCAAATATCCTGAAAAAAGAGGGGTACAAAATTATTGTTCTGAACCTTGAAAACCCATATGCGTCATCGCTTTGGAACCCTATGGAGATTGCCTATAAAACATACGAGCGTGCAGGAAATCTTGCAAAAGAGGTAAAAAAATACAGCAACTGCACGCCAGAATCGGTTGGTTTTAAGAGATTTGACTCTTCGCAGATTGGAGGCGCTACATATGGCGAATCATGGTATGGCTTTGAAGGTAAAGCTTTCCCAAACCAAGCAATCTTGAAAACAGAGCTTGACGCAAAACAGCGCCAGCTTGAAGACGAGGCAAAAGCAAACCTTAAAAACATTGCACTATCGCTTATTCCAGATGACCCAAACACAAAAGACAAGACCTGGCCTGATGGTTGCCGTGACTTTATTTTTGGTATCATGCAAGGTATGCTTGAAGACAGTCGTGACCCACGACTTGGCATGACGCTTGAAAAATTCAATTTATTTAATCTTTACAAAATTTGCATGCGACGCGACCCAGCAGGCGACAGAGAAAACGCATTGAAAACGGTGACAAAGTACAGCGAGGGCAGAGATCCTATCACAAGTACTGTTCATGACCTTATGTCGAGTGTCTGCCTTGCAAGCCCTGTAACGCAAAGGTCATTCATTTCAACGCTTGGCGCATCAATCGGCAACATGCTGGGCGATGAGGGCATATTCTACATGACAAGCGGTACTGATATTGACTTTGCAGAAATTCCAGAAAGGCCTACCGCATTTTTCATCAGAATACCTGACCATAAAACCGAGCGACACCCATTGGGCGTGCTTTGCATCAGCCAGCTTTACAAGGTCCTTGTCGATGTTGCAAACAGGACATACAATCCTCAGTCGAAAAAATATGGGCAACTGAAACGACCAGTATACTTCATTCTTGATGAGTTTGGCAATATGCCGCCAGTACCAAAGTTTGGCACCATGGTTACAGTATCACGTTCAAGAAACATTTTCTTTGAAATTGTATTGCAGTCATACAAACAGCTTGATATCAAATATGGCGCTGATGAGGCGCAAAACATTCGAGGCAACTTCCAGATGGAGGTATTCCTTGGTTCAGAAGACCCATCAACCATACAGGCGTTCAGCGAAGCTTGTGGCGAAACCACAGTCTTCCATAAAGAGGAAAACAGATCGCGCTCCACAAAAGATTCTGACGCAGGCGAAAATGTCTCCACATCAATTCAGCGAACACGCCGACCACTTATTGACAAGCAGGAGCTGCGCCAGCTGCCAAAGTGGACAGTTGTTGCAAAAATTTTCAGAAAGGAAATCATGCGCGACACCATGACACCGTTCTATACAACAAAGTGCATGGTCAAAGACCCAGCACAAGAGCCAATCGCATTGTCGCATAAACTTGATTCGCAAAATATTTACTACGATATTGACAGACGAAATGCAATTGTACTTAATGACGATTCAACAAAATAAAAAAAATCACGATCATTTTCGTGATTTTTTTATGTCAATTATAATAAATATTTTATAATGCAAATACAAACAATCAAAAATGATATACAAAGAAAAAATATTCTTTTACTTATAAAATAATCACATTGCCGCAAAGCACATCATAGTATGAAAAAGTTTGAATCTGCCCACTGGAATCTTTGACGCAAACGGTGAAGACACTCGGATATACGTCTTTGATTGTACCGCTGATTGTATCAAAACGTTTTCTGCCTTTATTGTATTTCATTTCAATTTCGCTGCCTTTGAGCGCAAGAACTCTTGCCTTTATTTCATCAATGCTTACAGATATTTTTCGCATAAAAACCACCTCTGAATTCATTTATTGCCAATTTTAAAATTTTTAAACCTTTTTGTAATATTACAGATTGCAACCGCGTAGTAATAATATTGTAAAATGTTTGGAGGGGAAAATGGCATTTGAATCAAATAATTTTGTTGTGGCGAAAAAGACAAGGCTTGCAAAAAGCACTTTTACAGTCGAGTGCAACGTTATGGTAGGGCAGAACATTTCAAAAATACTGTCAACATCGCTGTGCGCGAATGTGCTCAGCAGTGAGGTGCTCAGCGGCACAGTCAATTATTCAGGAACGATTGACGCGAAAATTATCTTTTTGAGTGAAGATGGACAAATCAACACAGCATGTTCAAGCTGCCCATTTTCATCAAAGTTTGAAAGCGAAAACATTGAAAATGGACAAAATGTATCAGTCAATGTGAAAATTGTTGACTTTTATGCGGACAGCATTTCAGGCGAAAGCGCAAAAATCAGCGTTACGCTTGAACAGTCTGCAACGCTTTCCTGCAATCGTGAGATAAGGTCAATTTCAAGCCGTGACGATGATGTCTGCTGCAAAAATGATGAAATCACAGTCATCAAATTCTTAGGCAGCGCAACTGAAAATGTCGAAGTAGCAAGCGAAATCAATATTCGTGAAAAAATCAACAAAATTTTGCTTTCTGAAAGCGGCGTAGTGCTCAAATCGGTTGAAAGCGGTGTCAACTTCGTCACAGTTATGGGCGAGGTGTCAACCAAAGTACTTTATTACAGCGAAAATGAAAAGTTTGAAAGCGGATATGTATATGACAGCTTCAAAGAAGAAATTGAACTTGAAGGAGTAACTCGCGACGACTTCGTTGAAGGACGCGCGACAGTTGTTCAAGAGAACGTAACCGCAGAAATTGTTGAAGATGAAAAGGGTTGCCGCATTGTAGTCAAAGTTCCAGTAAAAATCACGGTGAACGCTTTTGGCGAGCAAAACATTGCGGTTGTGAAAGACCTTTACAGTGTAAAATCAGACATTAAAGTGACCACAGAGTCATATGACTTTACCTGCGTTTGTCCTGTAAGCACTGTCGAGAGTAAGATTGAAGGCTCGCTCAGCCTTGAAGATGACAGGCCAAGAGTTGATAAAATTCTTTTCAATGCCGGCAACAGCGTAACTGTCACAAACAGCTACTGCAACGATGGCGAAGTTTTTGTCGAAGGCATTGCACGCACAACGGTGGTATATCTCAATGACGAAGACGGCGGTCTGCACAGCGCGCAAATTGATGTGCCGTTCACTATCTCTGACAAGTTCGACTGCCCAGAGGGCGGTTCGCTGGCCGTTGACGCAGTCGTGTACGATGTTGATGTTGCTGTGAAGAAAGGTCGTGACCTTTTCTATGACGCGCGCGTCAAAGCAAGCATCAACTACTGCTATGACAAGACAAACGCAATCATTTCTGAGGCCGTTGAAGATGGCGAGTATCCACAAAAAGACTATGCGATGGAAGTTGTCTTTGCTCATGCAGGCATGGATTCTTGGGAGATTGCAAAGACAGCTCGGGTTACAGAAGAGCAGCTTACCGCGCAAAATGCTGGCGTGACTTTCCCTCTTGCAGAAGATGCGTCACTGATTCTTTTCTATCAGAAAGTTCAATAATTTAATTCAAACTGATTAAATTTTGACAAAAATAGGTCGTTTTTGACCTATTTTTTTATTATTTTGTGTGTTGATACAATTTATATTGTCAATCATCTTTTCATCGAGGTGAAAATGAAATATCTTGTTGCAATATTGTCGGCAGTTGCTGTAATTACAATTTTGCTGTGCTGCCCGACAGCGAGCAGTAAAACCGAAGTAGAGTATTTGAGAATACATATCAGAGCAAACTCCAACGAATTTTATGACCAAAATGTCAAATATGCTGTGAAAGACGCGGTTGTTGAAGCGCTTATTCCTATTGTCAGTGAAATTCATACCTTTGAAGAAGCCAAGGCTGTCATCAGCGAAAACTTTGCGTTTATTGAAAGCGTAGCAAATGACGTCCTGGAATCAAAGGGGTTTGAATATCGCTCTCATGCGAAAATAGCAAGAGAGTACTTTCCAACACGCACATACGATGACATCACTCTTGAAGAGGGTGAGTACGACGCACTCATTTTGGAGCTTGGCAGCGGCAGCGGAAATAATTGGTGGTGCATAGTCTTTCCCGCCTTTTGCTTTACAAAATCAGAAAATAGCGAGAATATTGTATATATTTCGCGAATTTGGGAGATAATTAAAAGTGTAATCTAGGAGGAAATAATGAAGAAAAAGCTTTTAATTATGCTCTCTTTTCTGTTTGTGCTTGCTTTTTCGGTGGCTGGGCTTGGCATGAATTTCACGAATGGCAAGCTGAGAATTGACCAGACGCAGACCACTGATGCAGCGACAACAACGGCAGAAAACAGAACAATTCAAACCAAATTGAAACGTTGGGGTTACTACTTTGGCAACGTAGACGGAATTTACGGCTCTCAGACCAAGGCTGCCGTAAGGAAATTCCAGCAAAAGAATGGGCTCGCTGTTGACGGTATCGTAGGACCTAAAACGGCAGCGGCGCTGGGCATGACATTGTCAAGCAGCTCGTCGTCATCATCACAGTCATCAAATGACCTTTATCTGCTCGCAAAATGCGTTTATGCAGAGGCAAGAGGTGAGCCATACGTTGGGCAAGTTGCGGTTGCAGCGGTAATATTGAATCGCGTGAAAAGCCCATCTTTCCCAAACACCATTGCAGGTGTGATTTATCAGCCGTACGCCTTCACAGCGGTCAGCGATGGGCAAATCAATCTTACGCCAAACCAAACAGCATACAAGGCCGCTCAGGACGCTTTGAATGGCTGGGATCCTACATACGGCTGCCTTTACTACTACAATCCAGCCACAGCGACAAGCTCGTGGATTTGGTCACGCCAAACGGTGGTTACAATCGGCGACCACGCGTTCTGCCTATAAGGAGGACTTATGAACAACGATATGAAAGCCAAAAAGACAACAGGCAAGATTCGCAATGAAGAGATGGAATATAGCAGCCTCAAATCAGAAAACTCATCTCTTGAAAGCAAAAACTCTGCAAAGTCAAAACAAATCAGAAAAAATAAGGCGGTGATTACCGGCCTTGCCATCACTACGGCGGTGCTCGGACTTTCAACAATCGGCTTCGGGATAGGCTTCGCCATTGCTGACAGCAAAGCGATGTCGTATCGCACCGACCTTGAAAATACATACAACAGCAATTTTTACAGCCTGGTTGACAGCGTAAACAACCTTGAAACAAAAATATCAAAGGTGCTTGCATCGGACTCGTCAACGTTTCAGCGAAAAACGCTGCTTGAAGCATCGCAGAACGCATCAGAAGCAGAAGTCGCCGTTGCGTCGCTTCCGCTTTCACAAAAAGACATTCAGGATACTGTCAAGCTTACCAATCAAATTTCTGGTTATACGACAACGCTCGCTGACCAGTTGGCATCAGGCGGAACCATTTCACAAGACAATTACGATACGCTTGAACAAGTTCAGCAAAGCGTTCAAGGCTTGAAAAATCAGCTGAACGAATTTTCTCGCAAACTTGAAAGCGGCTACTCTATCATTGACGCAAGCATGGACATTGACGCAGAAAGCAATGAGTTTTCTCGTGCATTGACCTCGCTGAAAGACAACAATATTGAATATCCAACCATGATATATGACGGGCCATTTTCTGACAGCGTAACAAATACTGCTGTCAAGGGCTTGACTGGCGAAAAGATTTCAAAAGCCGAAGCCAGAACCAATCTTGAAAAATATTTCAAAAGCTCGGCAGACATTTCATTTGAAAGCGAGACCAATGGCAGATTTCAAACCTACAATTTCAGAGTGACAAATTCTCATGATGAAATGTTGTACGCCCAAGTCACAAAGATTGGCGGCAATATACTGACAATAAGCGGCGCGGGCACTGACGGCACTGCAACCATTGATGAGCAGGCAGCGAAGCAGATTGCGGTTGACTTTGCAAGCCAAAATGGTATTGAAAATGCCACAGTTGTTTGGTCAGACACAATAAAAAACGACATCTATTTGAACATTGCACCAAAGAGCAACGGGCTTGTGCTGTATCCTGACCTTGTAAAAGTAAAAATAAACATGGTTACAGGCACAATCGTAGGTTATGATGCAACATCATATTTCACAAATCACACCGACCGCAGCCTGAGCAAGGGCGGCCTGACTGTTGATGACGTGAAAGGCAAAGTGCCTGAAAGATTTGAAATTGTTTCATCAAGAAAGGTGCTTTCGCCGCTTGATTACAACAGAGAGGTGGTCTGCATAGAAATTGAAGCCCTCGACAATGAAAGCACATATTACTTCTACTTCAACGCTCAAACAGGTGACGTTGAAAATGTCTTGAAAGTAATCAAAACAGACAATGGCAACCTTTTGATGTAATTTACAAAGCTGCAAATTTGAAAATCTCATTTTGCGGCTTTTTTGTTGCCAATTTGCGCAAAAGAATTCCATCAAATCCATCAAACATTTGACAACAAATTGCCGATTTGATATGATATTTGAAAAGGTACACAAATGAAAAAGGAAGTAGACAAATACATACACAGTGGGCACAGAATACGTCTTTTTGAAACGGCATCAAGAAGCGGTTTTGAGAATATGAGCGATGTTCAAGCTGTTGAGCTGCTGCTCTGTTACATTTTTCCTCGCGGCGATGTCAACCCGCTTGCTCATCGCTTGCTTGACAGATACAAAACCTTTCCAGGCGTTTTGGAAGCGCCCTATGAAGACCTTTTGATGGTTGAAGGCATGGGCAATATCGCAGCACGCAAGCTCAGCATGTTCATGAGGATTTTTGACCGCTTTGCTATTGATAAAATCAACCAAAAGGACAGAAAGTCCAAACTTGGCGACATATATGACAAAATTGAACTTCTGCTGCGATTCAAAGCCGAAGAAGAGGTACACGTGTTCGCCATCAACGCAAATGAAACAATTTGTGGTCACCGCTGCCTTGGCAAGGGCAGCCTGGCAACAGTTGGTATAGATTTGAGGACGGTCAGCTTGTTCATGGCTGTGTACAAAGTCCCAGCGGCCGTTCTTGTGCATAATCACCCAAACGGTGAGTGCCGACCATCACTTCAAGACCTTGAAAGCCACAAGCGCCTTGAAAACCTGTTCAAGTTCGCAGGCTGTACACTGATTGACAACCTCATTATTGGCTATGACGGCATTTACAGCATGACAAGCAGCTCCATGCGCAGGTCGTTTTTCAAGATGGCTGATTTATCCCAACTGCCAATCCCAGACGGCGTTCAACAAATTGACTTTCAAGACTTTGACCAAAACGAAAGCGAGTACTTTGACCAACAGCGATACAGCGATTTTGTTGTTGAAGATGATAATGATGATAATTCAGATAAAAACTCATAAAAAACAGCAAAAAAACAATAAATTTGATAAAAATTAGCAAAAAAAATCGGTAAAAAGGCATAAAAAATATTTTTTTGTCGAAAATATTTATATGAAACTGTTACCGATTTTATTATCTTGTTTTACCTTTTGCAGCCCCATGCTGATGCCAGAGAGCGTCAGCGGCTTTTTGGTGGAAAAAGACAAGCTCAGTTTTGCCACCATTGTCAGTGAAGGCGAGCTTTTTAAAGAGGACATTGAAATCAAAATCACTACTCAGGGTGATGAGCTGGTGATTTCGCCAAATGTCGACTATGGTTACGGCCCAGAGCTTTTCATAGGCAATTTTTTGAACAATGGCTTTGACCAGCTGTTATACTCGGTTGGCAGTGGCGGCAGCGGCGGATATTCTTTTTATCAGCTTTTTTCATTAAAGGGCGGACAGACAAAAACTCTTTTTGACAGCCAAGATTTTTCGCCGGTAATTTCAGCAAGCCATCAAATTGATGATGTAATAAAAATTGACTATCAGGGCAAGCTTCTCTATCTTGACAGCTCAAATTCAGGCTGCAAAAATAAAGACGACTGCTCTTTGCAAATCAGCTCCGTTAATGCAATTTTGCCATACTATAACATTGAACTAGGCCGATACTATTTGCAAGTACTGCAACGCATTTACGGAGGTTATCAAGCCAACACTTTCGGCTACATTACCACGCTGCTTGAAGTCAACAGTGATGGCGTACACACTGTCAATATTGGCACACTGCGAAACTTTGAATATTAAAAATTACGCATTTCCCAATTCGCACAAACGTGTACTGAAATAAGCTCAATCAACAGACGTTGTTTGAGTTTTTTTATGCGTTTCAACCACCCCACTTTTTGGCAAGAGTGAAATAAGGTTTGGTATTTTTTTAAAATACGTCATTTTACTTGACAAAAAGTCGGGGGGGGATAGAATAGAGTAAACAAAAAAATAAATATTACTTTTTGTTTGTTTTTGTTGATTTTTGTCGAAAGGTTGGGGCATAATAGAAGTAGATGAATGTTGGCAAAGCTTGGCAATGGTGCTATTTGGGAAAGTGTTCGACAAAAATCGCAAAAGATTATTGGCAACGGGATATGCAAAGCAAAATATTACGGAGGAAGAAAAGATGTCATTAAGAGTCAAACTTGTTTCGGCAATCGCGGCATTTATGATGGTACTTGGAATATTTATTGTTGCGGTACTTGCGGCAAACAATGCGTCAGTGAATTTGGGCGGTAGCCTGAGCTTTGACGCCAAAGATGTGGTTGCGCGTGTGACTGGCAGTGCAACAGGCGCACAAGTCAATCCGCAGAATCTTGACGTAACCTATTCATCAAGGGATACGGTAGGCGATGAAACTGTATGGGAGGATTTGAACCTAAACTTTATCGACCACAAAACAGCCATAGTCTTTTCATTTACCGTTGAAAACCTGAGCACAGAAAGGTCGCTTACGCTTATCTTTACAGACAACCTTGAAGCTAACGCAAACATTGAAAAAGAGGTACTGCGTGACGGTACTGCCTACACAAGTGGCGCACAGATAGAGCTTGACCCAATGGCAGAGGGCATAACCACCAACCAGACCAGCTTTACAGTTGAGTTCAGGGTTGCTGATGGTGACACTTCATTCAGCGGCGTGTCATTTGACTATGTGCTCAACCTCTACGATGAAAGCGCAGCGCCATTTGATTTTACCGGTTTCACAATGGACACATCGGGTCAGAACGGTGAGGCAACGCTGACATCATATACAGGCACAGAGGCTAACCTTGTAATCCCATCAACCTTTTCAATCGTTGATGGCGAATATGTAAACGGTAATGACTATACAGTCACAGCCATTGCTGATGGGGATATGCAAACAGGTGAGGGTGTATTTTCGCCGGCAGCACAAACCCTGCAAAGCGTGGTTCTGCCTGATACATTGAAAACCATAGGAGATTGTGCTTTTGTGGGCTGTCAATTATTGACCAGCGTCACAATACCAGAAGGTGTTACCAGTATCGGCTCTGCTGCGTTTACAATGACAAGTATATCTGAAATAACAATTCCAGCCAGTGTGACCGATATTGCGAAGTCTGATATGCTTGCTGGCGAAAGCCTCTCTCCTTTCGGTGGGTGCCCGTTTTTAATGGAAATAACAGTAGCCGAAGGCAATCCAGTGTATCACAGCTCTGGCAGCAATGCGATTATTGAAACTGCAACAAAAACGCTGATTCAAGGTAGCGGAGGCACTATAATCCCAGATGACGGAAGTGTGACAAGCATTGGAGATGGTGCATTCTACTATTGTGTTGGATTGACTTCAATTGATATACCAGACAGTGTGACAAGTATTGGATCCTGTGCATTCGATGGTTGCAGCGGTTTGACGACTGTTGATTTACCAGACAATTTAACAAGTATTGGAGACAGTGTATTCGAAGGTTGTAGCAGTTTGACCTCAGTTGATATACCAGATGGTGTGACCAGTATTGGCATCTATGCATTCTATGGTTGCAGCAGTTTGACAACAATTACAACCAATGCAACGACACCGCCGAGTCTGGGCGGTGGAGCGATCCCATCAAATGTGAAAAACATCTATGTGCCGGCGGACAGCGTTGGTGACTACAAGGCAGCAAGCGGTTGGTCGGAATTTGAAAACATAATCAGCGCAATAGCATAGTTAGATATAATTGAGCAAAAAAAACTTTCCGCTCAACTTGTACGGAAAGTTTTTTAATGTTTTTTTTGTGTTTTTTAATGCGTTTTGATGTTTTTTTGCATATTTTTTGTGTTTTTTCTTGAAATAATATCAAATCACAAGTTTTTTTCAGTAAGCAGTGCGCAGCTCGGTGATGACAACATTTTCGCGATTGACGCCAATCTTGCAGTCATACACGCCAAACTCAACGATCACATCGTACAACTCATGGTCTGAAATGTAACGGGCAATCTTGGAAAAGCCTGGTATATCCCACAGCTTGTTGTCGTCAAGCGTGGTATGCATATTGTACTCGGGCGCATGGTAAATGTTACGCTGCGTTGCCTCGCTGTCAGTCCGAGCGGTAATATCGACAATGTCCTCAAAAGGGCCTTTGTGGATTTTGATGTCGCCAACAAGGATTATGCTGTCCTTGTAAGGGCGATATGAAACATCAATCGTCACCTCTTTGTTGAAATATTTTAAGAAGACTTTTGCCTCATCGAAATCTTTTACATAAAAGAAGTTGCCGTTTGTTTTGTCAGGCGAGCGCATAACATACTCTTGGGCAGGGTATTTATCAAAAAAGGCCTTTATTTCATCAAGCGCACTCACATCAAAAACTTCCAGCGGAAAGAAGTTCAGCCGCAACTCCTTCATTTTATTGATGCTGTCCTTTTTGTCTTTAATAATAATCATATTGACCTCATAACAATATTTTATATAAATTGTAAAAATATTGCAAGCTAATTTGATTTTTTACTCGGCGAATAATTTGATTATATTTTCATAATCAAACGCTCAGTCCGCGCATTTAGGCAATAAGTTTTGTAAAATAGGCAAAATCGTTTTGAAATTTTGGCGTGATGCTATATAATATCACTTGTGAAAAAGGAGAATATATGAAAAAGTTTGTTTACTTATTTAAAGAAGCTGACGGGAAAAACAAAGCGCTCTTTGGTGGAAAGGGTGCAAACCTTGCAGAAATGACCAACCTTGGCATGCCTGTGCCACAGGGCTTCACAGTTACAACAGAAGCCTGCACACAGTACTATGCCGACGGCCGCAAGATCAATGATGAAATTCTTGCACAAATCGAGGAAAAGCTTGCCGCTCTTGAAAAGATGACAGGCAAAAAATTGGGCGACAAAAAGAATCCACTTCTTGTGTCGGTTCGTTCTGGCGCTCGTGTGTCAATGCCAGGCATGATGGACACAATTTTGAACCTTGGACTCAACGACGAAGTTGTTGAAGGGCTTGCAGCTCTGACAAACAACCCACGATTTGCATACGACTCATATCGCCGCTTTATTCAAATGTTCAGCGATGTTGTTATGATGCAGGAAAAATCTAAGTATGAAAGAATCCTTGATAAAGTCAAAGCTGAAAAGGGTGTACAGTATGACAAAGACCTTACAGCAGAGGATCTGAAAGAAATCGTTGAAATGTTCAAGGACCTTTACAAAAAATCTCAGGGTGAAGAGTTCCCACAAGACCCTCAGGTTCAGCTTATCGAGGCTGTAAAGGCTGTATTCCGTTCTTGGGACAATGACCGCGCAAACGTATACCGCCGCATGCACGACATTCCATACGAATGGGGCACTGCTGTCAATGTACAGTCAATGGTTTTTGGTAATATGGGTGAAGATTCTGGTACAGGCGTTGCGTTCTCACGTAACCCTGCAACTGGTGAAAACAAGCTCTATGGCGAGTACCTTATGAATGCGCAAGGCGAAGACGTTGTTGCCGGCATTCGCACACCACTGCCAATTTCAGCACTTGAAAAACAAAATCCAGAAGTATACAAACAATTTGCGACTATTGCAAAAACACTTGAAAAACACAATAAAGACATGCAGGATATGGAGTTTACTATTGAAAAAGGCAAGCTCTATATGCTTCAAACAAGAAA
>CAMLUY010000002.1 GCA_946487985.1 uncultured Clostridia bacterium | reverse complement strand
GCCCTTCTAAGGCAGAGGTCGAAGGTTCGAATCCTTCTGGGAGCACCAGTCATGGTGGTCTTAGCTCAGTTGGTAGAGCGCCAGATTGTGGCTCTGGAGGTCAAGGGTTCGATCCCCTTAGATCACCCCATAAAATTTTCTTGAATTACAGACTTGCATATTGGGAAAAAGCGGCAGGGGACGCGGAAAAAGGTTTGCCAATATTGGGGTGTCGCCAAGTGGTAAGGCATTGGATTCTGATTCCAACATTGCGTAGGTTCGAGTCCTACCACCCCAGCCAAAACATGGTCTACTAGCTCAGTCGGTAGAGCACTTGACTTTTAATCAAGGGGTCCCGGGTTCGAATCCCGGGTAGGCCACCATAAAACTGGCGGGCAAGCCAAAACTTATTGGGGTGTCGCCAAGCGGTAAGGCACAAGATTTTGATTCTTGCATTCGTAGGTTCAAATCCTGCCACCCCAGCCAAGAATCGATGCACGTATTAAATAATACGTGTTTTTTTTATCGAATTTTTTCAAAGTGCTCAAACTATGTGAAGCTGTTTGAGCGTCTTTTTATAAAAATAAAAAATCCCCGCATCAAAATATACAATGCAGGGATTTTTTATGCGATTTTCAACTCAAAAACCTTATTTTTTTATTAAAAAAGTGGTTTTCCCATATTTTTAGGTATTTCAATGCCCAATAATTTTAAAACAGTTGGTGCAATATTGGCGATAGAACCATTTTTGATTAATTTTATTTTTTTGTGGTTTTCGCTGGCGATAATTACAGGCACTGGATTTGTGGTATGTGATGTAACCTTGTTGCCTTTTTCGTCAATCATGTACTCTGCGTTGCCATGGTCGGCGGTAATGATGCAATCTCCGCCAGCCATAATGTTCGCAAGCGCCAGCGCATATGCCTGTTTTTCAACGCATGCGATCGCCTCTTTGGCGGCTTGGAAGTTGCCAGTGTGGCCTATCATGTCTGGATTTGAGTAGTTCACAAGTACAAAATCATATTCACCTGATGCAATCGCGTCCAAGGTGTTTTCGGTGATTTCGATTGCTCTCATTTTAGGGTAGTACGAAAAATCCTGTGTGTCAATGCTCTCAATCAGTTTGCGGTCTTCGCCAGGATATGCTTTTTCAATACCGCCATTAAAGAAAAAGGTTACATGTGCGTACTTGGTGGTTTCAGCAATGTGATACTGCTTCATCTTGTTTTGTGAGATTATGGCAGAAAGGTTGTCCTCAATGGTTTGGGGCGGAAAAATCACATTCAAGTTTGCAAATTCGGCGGCATACTCTTCCATTGGTGAGAAAAGCAGATTTTCAAACTTCTCTGTTTTAAAGTGTTTGAAATTATGGTCAGTAAAAGCGAATGTGATTTCGCGTGCACGGTCTGAACGAAAATTAAAGAATATCACACTGTCGCCATCTTTTATTGTGCCATCTTTGTCAAGAAGCACTGGTGATAGAAATTCATCATACACGCCGCTGTCATAGCTTTTTTGAATGGCTGTCTGAGCAGAACAACCAACATAATTTTCACCATAAACCATGGTGTTGTACGCCTTTTGCAGCCTTTCATAGCGCTCTTCTCTATCCATAGCGTAAATTCGGCCAGAAAGTGAGGCGATTTTGAAGCCTGTGCCTGCAATTTTCTCCTCAAGCATTGCCACATATTTCATTGCGCTGTTGTACTGTACATCTCTGCCGTCAAGGAAGGCGTGCAAAAACACCTTTTTCAACCCGCTTTTTTTCGCAAAGTCAATTATTGCAAACAAATGGTTGATATGCGAATGAACCCCTCCGTCTGAAAGCAACCCCATGATGTGAAGGGCAGAATTGTTGTTTTTTGCGTGTAAAATCGCTTTTTCAAGGTGTTTGTTTTCAAAAAAACTGTGGTCTTTGATGGCGCTGTCTATTTTCAAAAGGTCTTGTAAAATAACTCGTCCAGCCCCCAGCGTCAAATGCCCAACTTCGCTGTTGCCCATTTGTCCACTTGGCAGCCCTACCGCATTGCCACTTGCAAGCAGACTGCCGTGGGCGTACATCTTTTTCAATTTGTCTAGGTGCGGCGTTCCTGCGCTTTCAATCGCGTTGCCGAATTTTTCTTTTCTTATTCCAAATCCATCAAGTATAATAAGCGTAACCATATTTTCTCCTGTTTTATTTTTATATCATATTTTGATTATTGTCAAACGAATTTTTTTGATTTTTAAATTAAAAAATAAAAGAAAAATTAATTAAAAAAATTAAAAAATTACAGAAAAAATCACAAAAAATCGTTAAAAAATTAAAAAACAGCTTAAAAATCAATAAATTTATTTATTTTTTATTTTTAATTTATTTTTGTATTTTTTCAAAAAGATTATATCTTTCTGAATGAATTATTGCATTAAATATTTTTTCTTTGCAGTCAGGATAGTCGCGATTGAGCTGCGCGAGAATTTGCTTAGCCTTTTCGCGCTGCGTATGTTTGTCCGCTTTGCAAGTATTGACAAGTACCGGCAGATCCTTGCTGCATTTTTCAATTTCCTGTTCATCGCAGTAAATTAGTGGACGGATAACAGTCAGGTCAACACGCGACAGATATGACTTTGGTTGAAAGGTTGACAGCCTACCTTCAAAAAACAGCGAAAGCACAAAGGTTTCAATAAGGTCATCTTTGTGGTGGCCAAGTGCAACCTTATTGCAGTCGGCAGCTTTTGCAGCGCTGTTGAGTATGCCTCGCCTAAGATTTGCGCATAGTGAGCAGGGATTTTTCTCCTTTCTAATTTCAAAAACTACTTCAAATATGTTTGAGGGCAGGATTGTCAGCTCTACATCAATATTTTTGCAAAACTCTTTGATTTTTCCATAGTCGTTTTCGCCGTTGGTCATATCCACGGCTATTGCGCACAAATCGAACTTTCTGTCACTGAAAGCTTGAAATCTTTTGAGCGCAGCAAGCATGCACAAGCTGTCTTTGCCGCCAGAAAGCCCGACGGCGATTTTGTCGCCATCTTCAATAAGATTGTATTCGGTTACCGCACGCCGCAACGCTGAAAGGATTTTTTGCATTTTTACCTCAAATGCATTATATCAAATTCCTTTATTTTTTACAAATGTTCTTTGAGCAATTTGGCATAATTTGCTTGTAAAAAGGTGAAAATAAAGAAAAATATGTGAAAAAACATAAAATTTAATAAAAATTTAAAAAAATATTCAAAATCACGAAAATTATTTTTTTAAATTAAGTCAAAATAAATTGATAAAAACTGCTTTCGATAATTTTCTGACAATGAGATAAATATTATATTTTATTTGACAGAAAGCGCACATAATAGTATAATTAAATAAACTAGAATTTTTGTGTTTAAATATTTTTTAAATACAAATATTAAACGTAGGAGGTTTGCATGAAATCAGCGCTCTTCAATGTCAGAAAAATCCTTTTTGGACTTTTGACGATATTGCTATTAGCTGGTGCAACAATGCTCACAGCATGTGGGGACAATAAAGTCGGATTGCAACTGTCAACTGAAACACTGTCAATTCAAATTCTCAGTGATGACGTCGATCCGCAAAAGATGGTCACCGCTACTATAACAGGGACTGATGATACTGAAATTACTGCCTCAGCCGAAGGGTATGAGGAGTTTATTGATGTAAACGTGCAGCCATCTACTGACGGCAAGAAACTCATCTATGTCACAGGTAAAAGCGAGGGCTATGCAGAGGTGACCGTTCGCACACACGAAGGCAACGTCACAAAGGTGATTACCGTAGACGTGTACAGCGAAGTCAGCGCAATGAGCCAGAAAGAGGAGCTGACTACACGCAAAAATAATTTTGCAATACGTGGCGAAACCATCGACCTTATTGCAGAAAACCTCATTGAATTTTTGCCTTCTTCAAAAAGCCGACATAACGTAACTTTTGCAATTACAAATGCAACTTCGCTTGCTCGTATAGAAAATGGCAAACTGACAATAAATTCAAATTACTCAGATGACACAATTACACTTACAGCAACAAACAGCAATGGTGTGTACTGCAATATCGTGCTTGACGTGGTTGATAAACTTGAAAACAATCTGCAATTGTACTGGACAAACAATCAGGCGACTCAGGCTTTTCAGCTGCTTACAACTGATGACAATCCTTTCACGATTGTACCAAACATACCTGGCGATGACCAATATCAGCTTTACATCAAACTTGAAGCAAACCGCGACCTTTCAGTTCAATACTTCGCTGTCAACACCAATGGCGACACTACTGACGATCTTTCAATCAACGCGGCTGGCACCGATAATGAAGGCAATCGCATTTACAAAATAGAAG
This sequence comes from uncultured Clostridia bacterium, assembly GCA_946487985.1. Lineage (GTDB taxonomy): Bacteria > Bacillota > Clostridia > Christensenellales > UBA1242 > Caccovivens. Next base: position 20,868 of record CAMLUY010000002.1, on the reverse strand, counting down.
TCAACAAAGAAAAACAAAACCTGAACGGCAACTACATTGTCTATTTTGAAGTCGGTTACAGTGGATTTAATTACAGCGTGTCAACTCGCGATACGCTGCCGCTGCAAATCCAAGTGCGAGAAAAAGTAAACGATATTGAAATTACAAATGCTCAAAACCAGATAGTCGCGAATGTGCAAACAACACAGAATGGCAATCAAGAGGAGCAAGTGCTGTACTCACAATATGGCAGCGGCATGCGTGGCACAGAGTATAATGTTCAAGTACTGCCATGGTCGGTAATTGATGCAACAGGAAGATACATTCTCTCGGTTAATATCGAAAACATAAGCGTAGGTCAGATTACACCATCAGGCGCTTGCCCGATTGAGTTTTATTTCCAAGACAGTTCGAACAACAATGTTTGGACACAAGCGCTGCTTGAATGGGACAATGCACAAGGTGTATACATCACCCGTGAAATCAACGCGCTTACAGCAACCAAGCTTTACATAAAGGCGGCGTCAGACCTTATTCCTTCTTCTGTTGACAATATTGAAATAATATTTAGCAGCGTCGATAATCCTGAAATTGAAACAATTATGCCTGTTAAACTTGTAAAATCTGCCTCAGAAACAGACTTTCAGTTTGAAAATGCAGCTGTTATGATTGATTCGACTGGCTCATCCTCAACTGATGTCAACGTCACAAAACAGTTCACGCTTCAAGGGCAAAATACTGTTGAGGGGTTGTATGTCACAACAGACAGTACGAACGTTCGCATCAGCCAACCTGTTCGTGTCGATGCTGACGATGATTCAATTACTTTTTCAATCACATTCACATTGAATCGCGAAAGTTTTGGTATAACAAGTCTTGACAGCTATCAAATTTGTCATCGCAACGGGCTTACAAGTGAACCTTTCGATATTGACATTTTCCTTCCTTTAAAATCGGCAGCAGTGCTTTATGATAACACAAATATACTGAACTCTGTTACAAACAGGCTTTACAGCACAAAAGCGTATGATGTTACATATCCAGGTGGCATTGGCGAAGGCTCATCATTTGCGGATATTTTGGCTCAGTACAGAAATATCTCGTTTGAAGAATTGCAATCGACAACAAGTTTGTCACTTTTGATGTTGAAAAATGATACAACAACACCAGTGCTCTACAATTACAATACGTCAAACAATTACAGTGCAGTAGCTGAAATTTCGGTATCATATTTTGATTGGTCGGATTTGTTTGAAGAGGAGTTCGGCGCATTTGGCATAAATCTTGATTGGTACAAAAACTTGATCAATTCTGCTGACGGTATTAAATTGATTTTATGTGCCGCCGCTAATTTGGGCAACAGTTCGGATATTGCATACTTTACCGCAGAAAATTCAATAATTACAAAAAGTGTTGGCTTTACATATGCTGTGCTGTCTTTCAAAGGCAGAAGCATTGACGAATATGGCAATGCACAAGACATCACAATTACTCGAATAGTCATGATTGAAAGCTATGTCGCACCAAACGGCATGTCTGTATATCCAAACAGCGATGGTCAAGTCAACCTTTATGCAGCTAATACAGTCAATACGCAGCGCGACATCAATGCAATAAGAAAAAGAATCACCATCAATTTCGATCAGCCTGATATTACATACAAAAGCATTTCAAACTTTGAATTTGTTTCAACTCAGCGTGACAGCTCAGGTAATCCAGTAATGGGCGAACCAACACTGTCTGGAAATTCGCTAACCTGGTCGGTAACTTGGGAAAATGGCAGGTACATGATTACCGATATTGCCATAACAGGTTCGTCAATTTCCTTCTATATTGAAACTTTAACCAATTTTGGCGAGTACAATTTCAGCGATACGCTTGAAATTCATTATCAGCTATCTTTGCTAAGCGAAAACGGTGAAACCATAACGCGCGACGTTATGTGGACGGTAATCGATATTTACATCAGAAATGCTCAGCGTGTTGAAACGCTTAATTGGGAAGGCTCTGACAGTGACGGTATTTATTTTGAAATAGGCAGCCAGGAGCCATACTACATGCTGCTGTCGACGTCACCGACAAACGCACGCAACAGCAATGTGGCATACGTAATCACAGGCGAAGACAATACCGCTATTGAAGACGGCAGTTTTGTTGGCATAGACAACAATATTTCACAAAACATACTTGGCGTAAAACTGAGCGGCACAATTACAAAAGGTACAGTTGGGTATCTGTATTTGATGCCAGAAGACGCAGTTTATAATGGCAGCCTTGTGTACTTTGATAAAAATGACGAAATTTCCGAAGATGGAAAACTGCAATCACACACAATGCCAATCAGCATGCTTGGCCAGATTATGTCGGGCACGAACATGACAGGGTATGAATATCTTGTGCAGTACGGATACTTCCAATCGAACGCCTCTCTCGAAGGTGTTGCAACAAATATAGATTTTTCAGAAATCCTGCTCAAAGTAAAAATTACTGTTGCGGACGGTTCAAGTTTTGACTATGCATACAGAATTTATGATGAACAGTCATTCAACGACATCAATCCAAACTACTACTACACAATAATGAACAGTCTTGAAATAGACTCAACACGCACCGCGTTTGATGTTTTCAGCGGAGGTCTTCAAGGCTATAATTCATCAGTTACTCTTGAAATTGATGGGGCAAACTTTGCCAACACACTTGCTGAGGGGGCAGAAATTCGCAACATTACCTTCTCAGGAAGAGTAAACAGTGCCGCAAATGAATCTGGCGCATACGGTTTTGTAGTAAATGAAAACCTTGGCAAACTTACAAATGTTACAGTCGATGTTCAAGGCAGAAATTCATCAATATTGACTGCAAGCGGCAACAACGGCTTTGCTGGCGGTTTGACTGGAATCAACAGCGGCGAAATCAATGGCGGACGCGTGCTTGGTCTGACGATTAATGGTTCAAATCTTACAGTCGGCGGCGTTGCTGGACAAAACTATGGCTCAATAGAAAATTCTCGCGTTGAATTTTACAACCTTGCTGACCGAAATAATGACGAATCGACCTTGCCTAATACTTTCACTGGGGCTATCGTTGGCGGTATTGCTGGGCAGGCTGAAAACAATTCCATCATTTCAAACACATTTGCGTATAATTATAATATTGACAATGAGGCTGTGGGCGATGTACTGAAAGGCGCTACTCGCGGTGCAATCATCGGCAGAACAGAAGGCTCGTTCACTCTTGATATCGTCTTTGCAGTACTTGACAGTACAAACTCAGCGTTTGGTTCACAGGCTGCAAACAGTGGCGCAACAGACAATTCTGATTACTACTATGGCTACTATGCAGCAGGTACAAGCCCGCGTGAAATAGAAATTGTGTACTCAAATGAATACAGCGTAAACCTGATTGGTAAGGGTGACGAAGGATTTCTTTCGTACGTAAATGGCGAGGATGAAAAGCACTACGCAAACCTTTACCAGGACGAAAAGGTGACCGACCTTACAAGCGACCTGTCAACTATCGTTGATGAAAACGGATATTACCGTTCTCTCGCAGTTGACAGCAGTCATGGCATACTTTTCTACTATGACGTACTTTCAGGCGCTAACGACATGACGGCAAGCGAAATCAATGATTTAAATCAGATGAATGCAATCAGTCTGTCAGAGCTTCTTGAAAACGGCGCTCTTTCAACAAATATAATCCTCAGTTCATCTGATACGCGCGTTGTAAAGACAATCGGCAGTACTATTGATATTTCAAGCACTGGCGAAATCAAACTGGTTCTTTCTTCAAAACATGATGTTTCAAACTCAAAAGAAATCGACATTAAAGTGGTGAACGCACTGTCAAACATGATTGTTTCATATCAAAACAATGCTGGACAGGGCAGCGTAATCAATGAAAATACCACCACATATTTGCAAAAGACGAAGTCACGCAGCCTTACAGTGATGCCAGAAAAACAAACAATAGTTCTTGGCAACAGTGCAAACAGATTTGATTTGTTGCAGGCTAATTACAGCCTTGAATACTCTTCGGTAATTTCAGATGAAAATGATCAGGGTCTTGTACCTGTAACAGTGACAAAAATCAGCGACAGCCAGGTCAATGTCACAGCAGACAACAATACGGCAACAAGCACAATAACCCTGTTGCCTAAGCTGTTTACTGATGAGACATATCAAAATGCTGTAAACAACAAATTTGCAATCAGTTTCAAAATCGCGCCGACAGATGGTGTAATCGAATTCAACTACTCAGGTGAATCTCTGCCGTTGACTCCGTCAACAAATGCATCAATTAAGGTGGAGGTAAAGACAACAGCAGCAACAGACAACACAAATCTTCGACCAATCATTGCATACAACGGCGAAAACATGGTCGTTGTCAGCGAAGACGGTGACAATGTTGAAACCACCAGTGTATACAACTATGCATTGACACAAACTGATGCTACAAATGAAAACTTTGTACTTTCTGCATCAGTGACTATTACCAATCCAAATGCACAACCAAACGAACAAGGCATTTATTCGTTTGTCTTTGAGGTCTCAATTTCGGTATATCCAAGTTACAGAACTCAGATTGATGGCGATATGGACTTTGAAGTGTCATTTGAATCGAACAGCGGTTCAACAAGCCGCGTTGGTGACAGCGGATATGTTCGTGTTGAACTGACAAAACAAAATTTTACAAGCGTAGACGTAAACACCTTCAAAATTGAAAGCTCGGTTTGGGGCAATGTTGATGGCAAAAACACTACCATTCATACTCGCGGACAACAGGTAGGTGTTTTGTCGCCTGGTAGCAGCGCGATTATGCAAATCAACGTCAATCCTGAGTTTGCATACTACGATTATATGACGCTTTCATACAGTGGTTCGACTGTTTCGCAGGCTGTGAAATTCGGATTGCTGCAAAACCTTTACAATGAAGGCGATGATGACACAACATACTACAATAAATATGCCGAAAAAGCAGACGCTAACTACTACATTGAAGGCAACACATTGACCTACATTCCAACCCCAGAAGAAAAGAGGGGCGGAAAGATCTATTTTGAAATCAATATCAGCAGTACAGTGAACGCTGACAGCATTCTGACGTTCACAGCGTCTTTCTTTGAAAGTGAAGGCAATAGGATAACCTACGTCAATGACTGTTTGACAATCAGCTATTTGTCAGAGCCGCAAATCACCATTGATGGACTGAATACTTCGTATGTAGCATTGGGTTCTACTTCACAAGTTCAGGTGCGTGTGCTTGAAGACCAAAGGGTTGAAAGCGTTATACTTGAAGGCGCTGAAATGAGCGGAATTGAGATTTCTCAGCTTACAGACAACGGAGTCGATCCTATCACAGGCATACGAACATATACAGCAACGCTCAGCACATCTGTGCTTGCAAGCGTGGCCAGCGAAAGCAACGCTTTTACAGTTCAAGCTAGGGTGTCAAGAGTGCTCAACGGCACTGAGGAAATCAAGACGACATCTGCAACCGCAGTGCTGGTTGATTTCAAGATCGACCATAACAATATTACTATTGAAAACTCAATAGATGGCAATTTGAACGTTTGGCTTGGCGTAGCTCGCTCTTTTGATGTTGATTATACCGTATTGCCAGAAAGCTACAATTACGACAGAAATGACGCAGAAAGCGTTGCAAAAGTTCAAGAATTGATGCAAAAGCGCAATGACTTTTTAAGCGATAATTACTATCCATCCAGCCTGCCAGAATCAGGCGACGTAAACTATGCCATCAACTATATCTACGACCAGGTTACTGGCGATCTTGTGCTGCAAACACTCAGCGACAGGCTGTACTATATTGTTGATGGCGAGCCTGTACACTGGAAAGACAGCACTATTGATGCACCTCTCAGCTTTGAATTTGACAATGAAACTCAGGACGCAGTGGTTGTGGGACTGCAAATGGCGGATTCGGTTCAAATGATGGTTCGAACCTACGTTACAGCAGGGAATATTACAACAACATACGAAACATACTTTACCGTTTCGGTACAGGCATATTCAGACCCTGACCTGCCTTTGACAATTTCAAATGCAACAGACTTTAATAATCTCAACCCAGAAAACTATACTTCAACAGGGAATGTAACAGCACATGATTACATTCTCGAAAATGACATTGTGCTTGAAAACTTTACGCCTTTCGACACCAATCTAATCAGCAGCCTTGATGGCAATGGCTATACAATTTTCATAAAGTCATTCAATACTCAGCCTCAGGGCAACAATCTCAACCTTGCCTTGTTCAACAGAGTTGTATTTTCAACAACGCTTAAAAATATCAGGGTGAACCTTTACAACGGCGGGCAGATTCGTGTGAATCTTGCGCAATTCACAAGTGACAATGCAGAAATCAACGTTGCAGGCTTTGCAATAAACAATGAAGGCACGATTACCAACTGCGAAGTGGTTTCATTCTACACAGACGCCACAGCCAAAGGCGAAACCGACATCCTGAATGATCCAGCATGTGTCAGACACAACAATCCAGAGGGAATAAACCTTTCATTTATTCGTGGCGCAAACACCACAGACGAAGTGTTCATTACTACTGGTTCAACCTGGCTGCCATCGGTTGCAGGATTTGTTCTTTCAAACAGCGGCAGCATCACAAATTCTCGTGTTGGCGGCGATGAAATAACCATTCTTGGCAACCAAAAGGTTATTGGCTCGACTTTGACGAACTATACCTATGCAACTTCACTCAGCCTGGGTCAGTTCAATATTGTAGGTCAGGGCGATATGGCTGGATTTGTACTTACAAATACTGGCGACATTGCAGCATCTTTTGTAAAACAGCTTGACATGCAAAACAACTCAAATGATACCGAATACGACACCTCAGGCTTTGCAGGAACGAACACTGGCAGCATTTTGACAAGCTTTGTTGAAGGCGTGAAGTCAGACGAGTCAATGGCTGACTATTCAGAATATGCATATGAAGGCTCGTCACTCAAATCCAACCTTGGCTGCATTGCAGGCTTTGTACACAGCAACAATGGTCTTGTCAAAGACAGTTATTCAAATATTCTGATAGCAAACTCAAATGACGAAGTTCGCGTTTATCTAGTTTCTGGCTTTGTATATCAAAATACAGGCACAATCGAAACAAGCTATTCGGCTTCGCAGATTGTGAACTCACGCTTCACCCAAATGAACTTCTCTGGTGTGAACGCAAGCGGTGACCTGCTTGCTCAGGGCGAGTACATCAACTGCTATTTCTTCAATAAGTTCTATCAGGGCAGAGAGGAAGCAAGCGATGATTCAACAGAATCGCAGTACGCAACAGGTGCAATACTTGTAAGCAATCCTCAGGATTCAAGCTTCTTCTATGGCTTCGCAATCGCTGAGGGTGAAACAGATGGCACGTGGCGTATCGGCCAAGATGGTATAACACTGGTTGAGCCAAACTTGGAGTTCATCTCTCACCGATACATCTTCTACATTGACGATGACTCATCATATGAGGGCAACACCGCTCAGAATGAAAACGGCGAGTACATTATGCCTTATGCGACATTGCAATACACCGACTCGGCACGCGAAATTGACACCAGCCTTGGCAAAGAGTTCAACCCAGTCATTATTGCAAGCGCTACCGATTTTGTAGAGGTGATGGGCAACTCTCAATCAAGCTATATTCAAGAGCTGTACAACACCACCTCAGTTTGGGGCAACTATCGCTTGGTTGGAGACATCGATTTGAGCGAACTTTCAGGCGCATCAGCCGCGCTCATCTCGACATACAAAGCTTTCAGCGGCAGCCTTTACGGCAACGGCTTTACAATTCGCAATCTTTCAATTACATCAGACATTTCTGGTGTAGCATACGGTCTTTTCGCCTCGATTGAAAGCAGAAATGGCGCAAGACCAAAGGTGACCAACCTTGACATCCAAGCAAACCAAGTGGTTGCGGGTGATGTGTCAATGGTAGGCGCTCTTGCAGGATACGTCAAAGATGCAATCTTGCTCAGCATCGACATCACCTTTGCTGACAATGCAAGGGTCAACGGACTGAATTTTGTTGGCGGTCTTGCAGGTATGGCTTTTGGCAATATAACTGTAAAAAATATTACTATCACAAACCCAACGATTACAGCAGAGGTTTATCAGACAGACAATGCTTACATGACTGTAAGCGGACTCAGAGAATTCAGGTCTGAACTAAAAAATAATTTAAATTCCAACACAAACAACTCATCGTCGCTATTATCACGCCTTCAAAAATATTCATATGCAGGCAGCGTGATTGGCTTTGTTGATGCCTACATTGTTGACAATCGCGAGTTTAGCTATAACCAATCACCAAATTATGCTATCAATAATGTACGCGCAACAGGTGTTGTAAAAGTACAAGGTCAAATTGTCGGCGGGTTATTTGGTCTTGCAGGTTATCAGACAAATATTAGCGATGCAGGCTTGCAAGTTACTGGCAGCAGCAGCGCAAATTCAAGCCGCATCCTTTCAACAAAATACTTTGCCGGCGGTATTGTTGGTCAATCCTTTGGCTCGCTCAATAGGGTGTTTGCTGAATATGACCAAACAACACAAGACTTGATTGAAGAGAATATCGGCAATTACTACAACGGCAATACAGCTGTTGAACGTGGCGCACTTGATCTGTTCTATCAGACTGGCACAGAATATTCGCAGATGTATATTGGCGGTATTGCAGGCTATGTGGGCAGCGGTTCTATTGAAGTGTCATATTCAAAGATCAACGTTACAAGCCCAACAGCCGAATATGCCGGTGGACTGTTCGGCGCACTTGACTTGTCTGAGGCGTCAAATTACAGTGCTCAAAACGACAAGATTGACGACACAAACACAAGCTCAGTAAGCACAAAATACTACATGAACGAAGTTTATGCAACAGGTGACGTGCGTGCAAACCTCAATGGTCAAGGCATGGCTGGTGGACTGTTCGGCTTCATCAAAGGCAACGCTCCACGCGTGGCAATGCTTGCTGTAAACGCATTCAACTACTTTACAACATACGACTATCAAACAGGACAATATGATGAGGTTGACAGCAGCTTTGCAGGGGCAAACCTTTCAAACAGATACAAGTTCAACACATTTGTTGGCTCAACGTTCGATGCTAATGGTGAAAAGGTTGACATCAATATCGATACCTACACGTCATACATGAATTTGATGACAATAAATACGTCAGTCAACGACGGACAAAATATTCAAGTGCCAACAGTTGCATACTATCAAAACTATGTGCAAAGCGGTAATACTGTTGACTTCAACCTTTTTGGTGATGTCAGCGGCAACATTATAGGCAATGTTGACGAAACCGACGACACGCTTTACGAAAAGAGCAAAGTGTACGTGATTTCTTCGGCAAACCTCTACGAAAATGCTTCGGTCGGTTACACCTACACTCAACAGGGCTTCCTCAGCTCTGGCACTTGGGACAGAACAAACTGGCGTCACCCAGACGACATGCTCTTCCCTGAAATAAGGTATCAACGTACAACCGACGTGCTTTATCTTGATTGCTATAATGTTGAACAAGCGTTCAACGCAATGAACGACAGCAATGTAAACGTCATTGTCCGCGGGCGTGTGGCTGAAGGTTCAGATGAATATGCAGACATCAATTTGCAAGATTATGAAGACGAGTACAGCGTTAATCTTGAAAAAATAAACGATTTTTCAGGTTCAATTACTGGCGGCATATACAAAGTGAACCAGGCAGATTCAGAAAACTATGGCCAAGATGTCCGCATCATATCAGAAGGCAACTTCATTCAATCAGTGGGGTCAGGATTCTTTACAGACAAGCTGACTGTTGAATATACTGGAACTGTGAATTCTAATACCAATACAACAAGCATTGTAATCGGCTCAAACGAGCAATCCGGTGACAGCACGGGAGGACTGTTCATCGAAGACGATGTTTCAGAATCATCCATTTCAAACTTGACGATGGTTATCAAAGCTCCGGTCACAGCAAATGTAGGTCAAAACTCTTCAAATTACAACTTCGGACTTGTGGCGTCTCGTATCATCAGCACCTCAATCACAAACTTGACTATTGATGCAACAGAAGCAGCAGTCTCAAACAGCTCGCTCATCACTATTGATGCGTCAAACAATTCATCAAACAACAATGACACAACCGGTTCATTTGCAGCAGGTGTAGTGACAGGCGAACTTCGACAAAGCAGCACAATTTCAATTCTCCAAGTTAATGGAATCAATTTCTTGACCAAGTCAGATATCTTTACCATCAGCGGTGGAAAATTTGCAACATATGATATTGGCACATATTTCGGTAGAGTGGTCAAAGGCAGGGAAGATTCAGAGAGCTCGGGCGGTGAACTTGACATTCGTATCAATGTTGGCGAAATCAGCCGGTCTGAATCTGCTACTACGAACAGCAATCAAAAAATTACGCTTTTGGGTATTAGCAGTAGCAGCGAAGTGAATGTCGGTGGGTACATTGGTAATGCACAGTCAGTAAACTTCTTTGGCAGCTATCGCGAAAACACGATGGAAAGCGAGCTTGACATCAACATACTCGGTAGTAGCACAATTACTACCTTAAACGCAGGCCTAGTATTTGGTAAAAATCAATCGCCGCTCAGCGTACGTATGGCATCTTCGTCATTCTCAGGCGGGCTTTATGTAAACAGCAACAGTAAAATTACCAATCTCAATGCAGGTGGCTTTGTTGGACGCTCAACACAAAGCATGAACATTAGAAACCTTTCTGGTGTGAATTTTGAAGTGGCAGAATACCTTTCTTCTGGATCGCTTCAAAATATGGATAAAAATTCTTTCAAGCTATACAAAGACGACAATACTCAATATGCAAAAAATATGGTTTCAGTATCTGGAACAGCAAACGTAGGCGGCGTAATTGGACTTACTGACGCAACATTCTCACTGACTGGTGATAATTCATCATATACAGAAATCAACAGCGATGGACAGTCAATCAGAATCAACTCTACGGCAAGCGCTTCTCAAAATGCAGAAGTCAATATTGGTTCAGTTATTGGCAAGACTGTCGCAGTAGCAGGGCAAAACAACTCCTCGGCAAGCATAACTCAAAATGTCCTTTCAAACGCAAACATTCTTGTTACTGAAAATAATGCAGGCGCGACTAAATTTAATGTGGGCGGCATGATTGGGCTTATCCGTGGCAATTCATCGACTTCTGGAACAGATAAAGTAAATGTCGCAGTGAATGGTTCATCAAGCGACAACTCAGTCAACTACACTGGCGGTGTGTTCTCAAATGTTCGAAATCTCTCTTTCGGCGGTATGGTCGGTCAAGCTGATCTCAAATCAAATGAGCAGCTTCTCATCAACCGAACAGCTTTTGGTGGCGTACTGAAAATCTTTGGCACGAAAAGCAATAATGGCACCATCTATGCAGGTGGCAGCCTGGGACACCTATATACTCAGTCAACATCTACACCTACACTTATCCTGACCGATAACTACAATTACGGTGACGTGTACGCTGAATACGATAATGGTGTTAATGGTACTGACAATGGCTTTACAGGCATGACCACGTATGAATTCGGTGGGCTTGTTGCTCACATGGAGGGCAGTACATACAAACTTACAGCACAATATAACTATTCAATGACTTCTTCACACAATGCAAGATATCCTGAAACAGGCACAACCAATAATGCATTGTTTGGCACACAACCTGTACAGAGCGCCTCACTTGAAAGCAATTACTACAACTTTGCAACAAGCCTTTGCAGTGATGAATATGGCTTTGATATCGGCTATATGAGCATGTATACTCCTGGCAATGGATACAACAGCACAAACCAAAGTGTGACTGACAGAAATATGCTTAATATTTTCAACAACAGCGCAAAGATATATCTTGGCTCAAATGCCGCTGGTCACAAACTGAACCCTATCACAGGGTTGGTGAAGCCAACGGTCAGCGATGATGAAAGTACGGACATTGGCAAATTGAACGGAATGACATACTACACACTCAGCGGGTCAGTGGACATTTCATCTCAGCTTACGCTGGGGGTAAACAGCGCGCCAAGCACACTCAAAAATATAGCGATTATTGGTGACACCAGAACTGTAAATTATACGGTTCAGAGTTCAACGGCAGGAAAATCGTTGATTGATACTTTGAGTGGATACTCATATGTTTCAGGTCTGATTGTAAACCTTTCATTTAATGTAAACAACAATACAACTAATGGTTACTATGCTGGACTTGCAAACATAATGACTGACAATTCAATGGTGTATGCTGTTCAAACCCAAGGCAGCATGCAGGTTGGCGGATTTGCAACAGCGAAAGTCGCAGGCATTGTTGCCAACATGAATTCTGGCAAGCTTTACGACTGCACAACTTCACTTGATATTGTTTACAGCGCGGGCTCTGGCGGCAATGTATATGGCGCGGTTGGCTTTACAACTGCAAGCACCGTAACTGAAAGGTATATTTACAACAGCTACACAACTGGCTCAATCAAATCAATGATTGATGCGAATTTGTACGCTTTTACCAATGGCTCAAATTACACAAGTGTTGTGAACTGCTACTCAATTGCAAAGCTTGACTGGAATGACCACACAACAGAAACTGGCGCAATGCAAACGGGCACAATTCTCAGTGTATTTGGCAACAATGCCAATTACTCTAATGTATTTTACGACACAAACGCAATCAACGCAAAAGTTACCGAAGCAACGGACAAGACCAAGACAAAGACCACAGACGAGCTTATTCGCATAGTGGGCGCTAATGGTCTGAATTCAAAATACTTTGATGAAAGCGATTTGAACTTCAACTATGGCTATCCAACATTGAAATTCGGCTTTATGAAGACATCGTCCTACGTCAGGATTGACGAGGAAATTTCAAAACTTCAAGATGGGAAATCTTTGGGTTACTATGACAGTTTTAAAAACAAACTGACAAGCGGCAACTATGACAGCTTTGTCAAACAGATGTCATACAACAGACTGGCAAACAATGCTGTGCCAGCAGGTAACGAAACAGTTGAATATCTTGTGCCAAATGCAGGTATTTTGGCAATGATTGATGACAAAGTTGATGGCAAACAACCACGCGGAACAAGATTTGTTCTCGAATATGACATTGACCTTGCAAATACAGAGTATAATGAAGATTGGACAAGCTTGAAATTTGATGCACAAAATATCCTAATTACATACTTTGATGGTCAAGAGCATACAATCTCAGGTTTGACAAGTGCATTGTTTGCAAATTTGCAGCAGGCTGAAGTATTCAACTTGCGCCTTACAGAAGTGAATATAGATACCACGATTAATGACAGAGGTGGCGCTGCAAAAGGAATACTGACAGCAGTAATAAACGGCGGAAGTGCATCAAACATCACTCTTGAAGGCAACCTCAGCGTGACAGTCACTGCCGGCGCCTCTAATGATATCGGTGCACTCGCTGGGAGGGCTTTTGAAACAGAAATAAGTACAATTACAAATCTTGCAATAATAAATGTCAATACAGATCGAATTGTAGATGTTGGCGGCATCGTTGGTTCTTCGAGCAATTCACAGATTGCGTATAGTTCAAACTATGGACCAGTCAATGTAGCTGTTGGGGAGGTATCAAGCACCTACTCATATAGAGCAGGTGGTATTGTAGGGGCCATCTCCGCTGTTAATAGTAGTACGAATAGTATTTCATACAGTTACAACGCTACATCTGTATTGGCTGGATATGTTGATACTGCTGGTACATCTGATGACTCAGAAGAACACTCAGCACTGTCCACAGCGCCAGGTAATTATTACGTTGGTGGTGTTGTAGGGCATTCGAATGTTAAAACATTGACAATTGACCACTGCTACAACTCTGGCGCGATCAGATCAGGAAATAAGAGCAATGGCGTCGACGATGGTGTATCATATGCGGCAGGAATCATTGCCTACGGCGCTAATGCAAATGTCACAAACTGTCACAATGAAGGCGGCATCGAAGCACTTGCTGCAAGCCCTGAGACTGAGTTTGAGTGGGAGGATGATAAACTTTTATTAAAACAAGTCAACGAACGAAATGTGTATGCATACGCAATAGGCAAAATTAATTCCGGTGAAATTGAAAACAGCACAGAAAGTTCAAACGTTACTGGATACTCAGTCTTTGCAAATGGCGCATATAATGAACCATGCAAAATAAAAGAGTGGAATTCAAGAGACCTTCTTGACAGCATTACGTTACGATCATTGAACGTGATGGGCACAGCATGGCAAGAAACCGAAAAAGATGTGTTGATATTCTGGAACAAAACAGTATACCAAAATCGTGGCATTAGGATTGAAGCATCACAAACCAGATCTATTGACACAAGTGACACAAGCGAATTGTTCGTCATGTCGAAAGACAGTTTTGGTTTCCCAAGTAGCCTTATTATAAAAGCAAAGGTAAAAACAGAATTAAGTGTATTTACATACACGAATGAGGGCGATGCTGTACTTCTAGATCGCATATTCAGTGTCTCTTATAGGCGTCCGACACAAGCAAACACTGCTTCAATTGAAATTGATGATTTTGTGACAATAGATGACCTTGATGTATATTCAACATATATCGACATGTACATGTATACAGATAAGCGTGATACTAAAGATAATTTTGAAGGCATCGTAGGCACAGAGGCTATTTCAACAACATTTTCGAAAGGCGAATCTTTGCGTCAAGCATGCCGAAGCCAAGAAGAGGGTATTGACAACTCTGTAAACATAGGCGGAAGAAGTTATTATATAGCAGAAACAAACAATATCGATGCAATCTTCAATGCAGGATTATACACTGCATCTATTACCACCGAACTTGGCGATTTGGCTTACGTTAATGATATAAGTGCGTATACAGTTGAAGCTACGTATGGCAGTACATCGTTGCAAACTAAAATAGATTCAATCACCCAAAATGATGACGGCAATTATGAAATACGATTTACATGCTATTCAGACTCTGCATTTAGTGGTACTGTGTTTTACACAATCAATCTTAATTATGAGCAAACCATTGACACAAGTCTTGATAACCTGAAATATTACTATATTGATAAAAATTCAATAGGTATTGATATAGGCGACATCAGTGTGTATGCGCCAATTAATGATTATTCTCTGACAAGTCAAGGTGGCACTGTGTATGACAAAGTTATTAAAGCCTATGAAGATGGTACTTTAAATCAGCCTGATGTAATTCCAAATTCAGAAGCAGATGTCGCAGATGATTTCCTGTATTTTGGCGTAAATGATGACGGCCTTCTTGTATACTTGCCAAATGCGACACTCACAACTCCTTATGAAACTGTTACAGTAAATGCTTTTGAAGGCGATGAAGGAGATGAAGGAGATTTCAGCGAAAACTTTGTTGATAATGTTCAAACAGTCATTTCAAACAAACTCTCAAACAAAATTCTTCACTTTACTATAACAGGCTCTGAAACCCGAGCAAAGCAAATTAAATTTACAGGTTCAGGGTATGGTCAGAAAGATATTATTGCAAGTGGCAGCTCATCAGGTGATGGTAGCAGTACCATCAATTACGGACTTTCTGTCGCTAACTGGTTCGGAACAATTAATTCTTCAAATTCAGTATCTTACGATTCTGAAATAGAACTTGACATTAGTCCAAACTATGATTTTGATGAAGGCTTCACAAGCTTTGAGCTTATGTTTGATGGGCAGAGGTTGGCTCAGTACAGTGTGGGTACAGGTTGGACAAATGTTTCAGGCAATTCGCACTTCCTTGGAGCATATCAGTTCTCATTACAAGGACAAACTGAAATTTTGAAACTTGTGTTTGAAAATTCACTTACTGATGCAGAATCGGCCGAGGCACACCGACAGCAGCTTGCAAATGAAGTACGCAACAGCTTTACAATCAATGCGACTGGTGTTACTAATGGTGAATTTGACAATTATTTGAGAGTCTCAACTGCTGGTGATACTACAATCACAAGAGCAACACGTTCATTTACTGTAACGCTGAACAGTATGCAAAATAACGGCTTGCTGCTTGATGAAAACAACAATGTCATCATGAGCTATTCTAATGGAACTTGGGCAATTGCAAATGGTTTTGATTCAGTCACAATCAACGGGTATGATTTCAGTGTAACAAAATTAAGTGGCAACAGCCTGAGGTTTACAAACACAGACCTTGTGGCAAGCATTGATGTTGACGCGCAAGATGTAAGCAACAAGCTTCGTCAATTCAAAGCAATCATGAATAATTTTGGTAATGTTACAATTAATGATGACCTATTGTCAGATTTGGAGGAACAAGAATTTACCATAGAAATACTTCAAAATGGTATTGGCAGTATTATCGGAACATTTGAAACAACTCAGACTTACAACAAGAGCTACGTCTTGACATCAGGCACTCAGAACTTGCAAATAAATGGCAACCAAGTATCATTTACATCGTCGCGCACAGGATTGACATCATACACAGCAAATGATGTGACTGTGTACTACGGTACACTGGGCTTTACATACAGCGCTTCATACACTTCAAACTTTGTTGACAGTACCATTTCAATCAACAATGAAGTGATACGCAGTGGCAATGATATTGTTGTAAGCTATGGCATTGCCGGCAATACAAAATTTGATGTTCTGCAAAGCACTTCGTCGAGCATAACCGTAGCCGATCTGACGAATGTTAGCGGAAATATTACTCTCGAAGCTGTGATGTATGCAACAAGTACATACAACACTGTTGAAGTACAAGATGATGCAGCGATTAAGGTTGCCTTCAATCATGCTTCTGCTGACTCTGGTTATTATGTAATCAATGGTTATCGACAAACTCAAACAGATGGTGAAGGCAAGATAACATATTTGGATAAGCTTGATATGGACACTGTCAGGATTTATATTCCTAATGACAAGAATGAGATCTATTACACAATGAGTTATGAAGAGGGCGCATATATTTATAATTACTATGTTGATGATATTATTGTTTTGTCTGTATCCAAATCTGGCAGCGGTTCAAAGTATAAGTATTATAATATTTATGAAAACGAAGTTGAAAGCGGCACAGTTCCATCTTCTGTGTATTTAATCCGTAAAAATGATGAGGGCGTTACAATTGAAAAAATAGGTTACTCAACCGAATTGTTTGGAACAATCAGCGGCAATCAGCTTGAACCGTTTGTGAACTACGATGACGCAGCTGACCTTGTACATTTCACAAACATAAGCGGAAAGGATTATATTTATCTCAACAAAGGCTTCAAATATTACAATACTAACAGCATGCTTGACTCTACGTCATGGCTTGAAATGAGCATGAACAGCGGTATTTCGGCAATTGAAGCCATTGACTATTATTGGTCGCAAAATGTACGTATTCCTGAATATGTAACAAATGAAGTGGCTATTGATATCAGCAGTGTTCAAAAGGATACATTTAGTGTAACCGTAGAAAAGGGTGATGCTGCGCTTACCGATGGTTCTCATTACAACATAGATGGCAGCACTGTTAAACTTTACCTTAATTATAATGGCAATAATGGTGAAACAGTTACAATAACTGCAAAGCTTGAAGCCAGCAAAAGTGGCAGCGAATTTGTAAATTCTCTGACAAAGACAGCGCAAAATATTATACTTGAAAACGATATAAGCCTGAGCGAAAACGGTTTTGTAAAGGGAAGAAGTGTCAATATAATTGGCAATGGGCACTATATTTCGTACTATGGCGGACCTATGTTTAGCGGTTTGCGAGGAAATAATTCATTTGTTCGTGATGTGAAGTTCCTTGGCGAAAATTACCAAGGGGCACTGCTGTTTGAAGGCAGCCAGCTCAATGCCGAATTACATAATGTTTCACTGTACGGCTCATCAAGCAATTTCTTTAAATCTACTGGGGCTATCATCAATATATTAGGTAGAACAGGAAAATACGTTATAGAATTGACCACATACGCAAGCATAAACGCTCCATTAACATATAATCCGAGCACTAGCTATAACAATTTGACCCTTATCTCTGGCAACAATAGCGGAACACATAGCATATCTGTTACATCGTATGGCTTTATTTCATCAGCAAATGGACGTGACGGAGCTAACGGCACGTCAGCGACCAGGTATGGACAATATGCGGCTGCTGGCGAAGAGGGCGAAGCTGGCCGAGATGTTGTATTCGCTGCTGGTGTATGGCCAGGAGAAGGTGTTGAATCAAGCATAAGTTTCAACAACAAGGGCGTAATTAAAGCAGGTGATGGCGGCAACGGTGGCAGCGGCGGAAGTGGTTATCGAGCACAAGACTTTACTACATCTGTTCGCACTGGTAGTGATGGTGGGGATGGCGGCACTGGCGGTGCTGCTGGTTCGTGGAAAATGAGTCCAAATTCCAATGGTAACAGTGCACTAGCAACAGCGGGTGATACAGGCTATAATGGAATGACTGGCCGTGGCGGATTGGCTCCTGTAACTGCTGGCAGAAATATCTTCATTAATGAGAATAACATAGAGATAGATGATGCTGTATTGGTTACGTGTGGTGGTTTATGGTATACATACGCACAAGTGTATGCTTTGACAACTCCTGGAAATAATAACAATCCTAGCTTTTTAGCTCGCCTTACTCAAGATGCTACTTGTTCATTTCCATCATCATATTACGAGTGGGAACTAATCGCATCGTCTGCAAATGCATAACAGGAGAAAGGCATGGACAAAACTAATGAAAAATGTATTCATGATGGTCACAGAAAAAGGCTTATTAACACAATCAACAAGGCAGGTCTTGACGGGCTGAGCGACATTCAAGTTGTTGAAAGTTTGCTCTTCTTCGTCTTTCCGCGAGGGGATGTAAATCCTCTCGCTCATCGCCTGCTGGATCGTTTTGGAAATTTTCATACCATTCTTGATGCTTCTGTTGAAGACCTCATGGCTGTCAAAGGCATGGGGTTGACATCTGCGCAAAAGTTGCACTCTTTGATGGGATACTATGATTACTATCTTCAAGAAAAGTTGTCAACTGATGGCATTACCACTATTGGTGAATTTTTCGATTTCCTTGAAGTTTTTACTCGTCACAAAAATGATGAAGGTCTTTACATTTTTGGCGTGAACGTTATGGGCAAGATTATGGATAGTCGTTGCCTTGCAACAGGAAGCTGCAACTGGGTGTCTATTGAAATGGGCGATGTTGCGCTTTATGTGTCGACATCAAAGTTGCCAGCAGTTTTTCTTGTGCACAACCACCCACAAGGCTTCTGTCATCCTTCCGAGCAGGACACTGAATCTTTTGACAGACTGAGATGGCTTTTCAAGTTTTCAGGCTGCAAGCTGATTGACCTGATAATCGTGGGCAAAGATGGTATGTACAGCATGGACAAGTCTGCATGCCTGCGAGTGTTCAGCCAAGAGTGCTTGCGAGAATTGCTCCAATAAAGCTTCCTACAAGCGAAGAAAGAAAACCTATCAGGATAAAAATCCACAAAGGAGAGGGCTTTTTGCCTTCTCTTTTTTGTTGTCGTTCATTTTCAAGCAGCTCGCTTCCATATGGCAGCAGGCACAGGCAGTACACGCCGTCATCGTCATATTTGATTGAAATCAGCTCTTGCCGTTCAAGATAGGTAAGAATATTGTCAAGTCCGTCAGCGTCAACGCGGTATTTGTTGGGCAGCGCAGAAATAATGTCCTTTGACTCAACGATATGATAAGAGCCGTTAGGGCATTCGCGCTGCAAGATTTTCAGGACCAGATTTGACTTCATGTCAAGCATAATACAATTTTTGACCGCTATGGATTGGTTTAGTCTTTATTTTTTCATTTCCTTTTTAAAGAGCAAGGCGAAGTAATAATTTTTCAAAAATTGTGAAAGATATATTGAGGGATTATGCCAGATCGAAAGGAAAAATTGATTTTGAAATATTTGTGCAGGATATGTTCTGGGAAAAGGACATGTCTTGTTTCGCCGCATGATATTGCAAAAGAAATATGCAACAAAATGGTGCTGTCGGTGAACGAAATTGACGAGGTCATGGCAAGCCTGTCACTTCAAAACTACATCGACTTTGTCGTCAGTGACAGCAAGAACGGCTATTACTATTGCGTAAAATTAAAGAAAAAAGGACAAACCTATCTCGCAGATTCAAAAAAGCAAAAGAAGGCAATGCTGATGCTGGTTTTTCGAAGCATGTTTTTGGCCACTGTCAGCTTTGTCTTCGGCTTGATTTTAAAGACTATTTTCAAAAGCTGAATGCTTTTGTTGTGATTTTTATTAAAAAATGCTAGAATAGAAAAAAGTCTTGCGGCAAAATAAACGCTTGACAATGCTCGAAAAAAATCCTATATTGAAATCGAGGTAGACATGAAATTTGAACTGGTTTCACATTACAGTCCATCGGGCGACCAGCCGCAGGCCATTGAAAAGCTTGCCGAGGGCTTCTCGGACGGACTGAAAGAGCAGGTGCTTTTGGGCGTAACCGGCAGCGGTAAGACCTTTACTATGGCAAACATAATTCAAAAGATGCAAAAGCCAACCCTTGTCATCGCGCACAACAAAACGCTTGCTGCACAACTTTGCAACGAGTTTCGCGAGTTTTTTCCGCATAATCGTGTGGAATATTTTGTGTCGTACTATGATTACTATCAGCCAGAGGCGTACATTGTATCGTCTGACACATACATTGAAAAGGATATGGCAGTCAATGATGAGATTGATAAGCTGCGCTCTTCGGCTACGTCATCAATCTTGGAGCGTAGTGACGTAATCATCGTTGCCTCTGTGTCATGTATTTATGGCCTTGGCAACCCAGATGAGTATTACAATTTGCACATATCTCTTCGTGAAGGCGACATGATTGACCGCGACCAACTTATTTCG
>CAMLUY010000001.1 GCA_946487985.1 uncultured Clostridia bacterium | reverse complement strand
TATTGTTTATCTGATTATTATACGTGTCTATGTTTTTCTTAAATCTCTGTTTAGTTTTTGTATTTTCAGTGGTGTTTGTGGTTTGCTCTTGCGTTTGGTTTTCTGGACGATAATATTGTGCTTGTTCGTTTCTTTTCCGCCACCTGTTATGCCTGTGAAAACGTCTGTGCGAGTAGTTGGTATTTTCCTGGTTCACATCTTGGTTTGTTGAATTATCATCGGTTATGTCGTTTTCACCGTCAATTACATTTTCGCTATTATTTATTTGGTTTGTATCTGTAATGTTAGAGTTTTGCGTGATATTTTTGGTATTGCTGCCGTCTTCAACCTGGCTGTTTTGCAAAATATTCTCAATTTCGTTCATGGTATTGATAAGGTTGTCAAGATAGGCACGTCGTTCAGTCATGACATTGTTGAGAGAATTGTATGAGCTTGTTGCCTGTTGCATATCAAGAGATTTAAATTGCGTATGCTTTTTGATGGCTTTGACTTGGTCCT
The DNA here is from genome assembly GCA_946487985.1 of uncultured Clostridia bacterium. GTDB lineage: Bacteria > Bacillota > Clostridia > Christensenellales > UBA1242 > Caccovivens. The sequence goes on along the minus strand of CAMLUY010000001.1, from coordinate 25,487 downwards.
TGACTTCTGGCTTGGTTTCTTCAAGAAGAGTGGCGTACTTATCAAGATCGACAGTTAGACTTTTCAAGGCTGCTACGTTTTGCTTGCCAAGCTTATACTTGTTTGCACTTGCGTCCTTCAAGCAGTTGCATAGTTCAAGTGCCTCTTGCCTCAGATAGTCTTCCTCAATCATGTTTTGGTATGACCTTCCTCTCAAAGAAGAAAGCTGATTGTTTGCAGTATTGTCATTATACGTGCCAGCAGGGCTTACCTCGCTTGTTTCATTCATGCCCGTCGAGTTTACAACGCTGTAAACCTTATTTACCTGCGCATTTACATTTTCGAGCGCCTGCGTTTCGTTGTTGCTTGCGCAACCTGTCATAGTCAATGCCATAATCATGCAAACCGAAGAGATGATAATCTTTTTCATAATTTCCTCCGCTTTTAGTTTGCACAATGTTCAAAAAAATATTCTTTTAATGTTTTAAATTTATCCGCTGCTGTCAATAATCTTCTCAGGAGTTTATCAATGGACATTAAGAAAAGAAATGAAGCGTATAACAAATACGTTCAAGCGAAGATACCAAAAACTAAGGCTTGGCCAAGCCTTTTCTATTCATTTTTGGTCGGCGGCATTATCTGCTGCATCGGGCAGGGCATAAATGACCTGATTTTGCTATGGTTTCCAAATATGGCTGAACAAACAGCTTGGGCATACACCTTGATTGTGCTTATTTTTATTGCATCTTTTCTTACAGGCATTGGCGTTTATGACAAAATCGGGAAGTTCGCTGGCGGCGGTTCAATAGTGCCAATCACTGGCTTTTCAAACTCTATCACTTCACCAGCAATAGAGTTTAAGCATGAAGGCATAATCTATGGCATTTGCGTAAAGATGTTCACCATCGCAGGCCCAGTTATTGTTGTGGGTATTGTATCGAGCATTGTTGTTGGGCTTATTTACCTCATAATTTGATTAGTTGGCCGTAAGCAAAATTTTTTTATTTTTTACCTTGATTTGTATAGGAGGACACATGTACACCAATCAAACGGTGATTTTTAAAAACAAGCCTGTCATTATTGGCAGCTATTCCATTGTCGGGCCAAAAGAGGGGAAAGGCAACTTTGGGCCGTATTTCAATTATGTCATGAAAGATGACTGCTTTGGAGAAAAGACTTATGAAAAAGCTGAGAAAAAAATGCTTGAAAGCGCTATTGTGGGCGCGATGGAAGACGCAAAAATACAAGCAAAGGACGTCAATTTGCTGCTCGCCGGAGACCTTTTGAACCAAATCATATCCTCATCTTACGCGGCTCGTAATTTTGACTTTGCCTTTCTAGGCCTTTTTGGTGCTTGCTCTACTATGGCTGAGAGCATGGCTGTCGGAGCGTCCTTGGTCGATGCACGTGAATTTGATACAGTTATCTGTTCGACAGGCTCACACTTTTCAACAGCTGAACGCCAATTCCGTTTTCCGCTCGAACTTGGCAACCAAAGGCCACCAACTTCACAATGGACGGTTACAGGTGCGGGCGCCTGTGTAATATCCCAAGAAGGCAAAGGACCGCGCATAACAATGGCTACATTTGGTAAGGTGATTGACTATGGCGTCAGCGATGTGAACAATATGGGCGCTGCAATGGCGGGTGCTGCTATGGATACCATGCTTGCTCATTTCAGAGATACCAAGACCACACCTGATGACTATGACTTGATTGTAACAGGTGACTTGGGGAAACTTGGCAGTGAAATTTTGGTTGACCTTATGGAAGACCAAGGCTTTAAGCTTGGGCTTAATTACAATGACTGTGGTCAGATGTACTACACGCGAAATCAAAACACTCTTTGTGGCGGCAGCGGCTGCGGGTGCTCTGCTACGGTGTTCAATTCTTTCATCATGAAAAAATTGCGTGATGGCGAATATCGTAGAGTGCTCTTCATGCCTACTGGCGCACTGATGTCCACAACAGCCGCTCAGCAGGGCGAATCTATACCAGGAGTTTGCCACGCGCTGGTGCTTGAAAGTGATGTAGGTGAGTCTGACGAAAAGAAAAAAATCAGCGCAAACATAAAACAGCCAAAACAAAAACAGTCAAACGGTTCAGGCAAACCTGTCAAAAATCAAAACTCAGCACAAAAGAAAAATAAATCTACAAAATGATTTTTTAAAAAGAGGTGAAATATGTATTATTTATGGGTGTTTTTAATTGGCGGCTTCATATGTATGCTCGGTCAAGTGCTTATCATTTATACAAACATTACTTCGGCAAGAATCTTGGTTACATTTGTCCTCATTGGCGTTCTTTTACAGGCATTCAACATTTTTGACCCGATATCTGAATTTGCAAAAGCGGGCATAAATGTGCCTATTATTGGCTTTGGCGCATCTCTTGCCAAGGGGGCAATGTCAGCCGTTGCCGCAAAAGGGCTTCTGGGTGCATTCACTGGCGGGCTTGAAGCTACTGCTGGTGGTATTGCGGCTGCCGTACTGTTTGCTTTCATATTCGCATTGATATTCAAATCTAAAACAAAAAACTAATTACAGTGTTTTGTATATCAAACAGAATACTATATACGCCGTTCTTCAAAGATAAAGATTTATGGCAATTTTTGAAGCAGCGACTCATATATATTAATAAATGGAGCAGCGCCTCAAAATCAAAAACAAAAAAAGATTGTCTGCAAAAACCAAGGTGCGTATATTTTTTGCAGTAGTGCTGGTAATAATCGCACTAATCTTTTTTTATTACATTAAAGTTGTGTGCCCAATAATTGTAAAGTTGAGTGAAGAAAAAATCCGTTCGGTTGCCACAAGCGCAATCTCAGAGGTGGTCGGCGATGTAATGAAAGAGGGCAATCTTACTTACAGCGATCTTGTAAAAATAACCTATTCTTCAAATTCAAATAAGGTCGAGCTTATTGAAATTGATACTGTGACAATAAACGTCATTATTAGAGAGATTACCAAAGGCGTTCAAGACAAATTCAACTCTTTAAGCAGTGAAGGGATAAACATCGCGCTGGGCACTTTTACTGGCATACCATTTCTTTATGGGATTGGGCCTGATATTTCTGTAAAGCTTGTGCCTGTTGGAACGGTAAACACCGCTGTGCACTCTAATTTTAATGCGGCAGGAATAAATCAAACACATCACCGACTGTATTTTGAAGTGTCTTCTGTTGCAGGTATGGTACTGCCAGCCATGACAAGAAATTTTACCACTACACTTGAAGTGCTGCTGTGTGAAAGCATAATCGTTGGCGAAATACCCAGCGTCTATCTTAATGGCGGACTGATATAACCTCTCAACATCTAGTATTTTGACTTTCAAATATGTCACAAACAGCCTGTTTTGGGCTTGAAAAAGGCGTGCAAAATCACAAAAACTCAATAATGTTCTGTTTTTATATCAATATATTTTAAATTTTGGTAAATTTTTTGATTTTTTACAAGGAAATTTGGAAAGTTTGTAGTATAATAAGATTAAACGACATATTTTAGGGGTATTTTGTCTTGCAAAACAGAGGCTATTCGGCTGATTGGCTACAACTTTTGAAACAAAAGAATGATATTGTTTCAGTTATCGGGAAGTATGTTCATCTTGAAAAGAAAGGCGGCAGATATTGGGGGTGTTGCCCATTTCACAATGAAAAAACGCCATCTTTTTCTGTCAGTGATGAAGGCCTTTTTTATTGCTTTGGTTGCAAAGAAACTGGTGATGTAATTTCCTTCGTGATGAAATATGAATCCTGCGATTTTTCAGAGGCTGTGAAAATCTTGGCAAAGAATGCAGGCATGGAAGTTCCTGCGCTTACAGGTGAAAAAGATATCTTACAGAAAAAACATACAAAAGACAGGCTGCTCAAACTGCTTGACGCAACATACAAACATTATATGCAAAATCTTTACCTGCCAGTTGCAAAGCCTGCACAAGAATACATAAAAACAAGGAATTTTACACGGCATGAGCTTGAAGATTTCAAACTTGGCTATTCAATCAACTGGACAGAGATGATCGATTATCTTAAAAAGCAGGACTTTACATATCGCGAAATGCTAGACGCTGGCGTTGCACAATGTAAAAATGGCAGATACTACGACGTTATGGCAGAAAGACTGGTATTTCCAATTTTCAATTCATTTGGTGAGTGCGTTGGTTTCAGTGCACGCGTGCTTGGCAAGTCTGACTTCGCAAAATACAAGAACACCGCTGAAACAATACTTTTCCAAAAAGGCAGAGTGGTCTTTGGTATCAACCTTGTCAAAGCTCTCAAACAACAGGGCGGGCTTGATAAAATAATCATTGTCGAAGGCCAGATTGATGTAATTGCCATGCACAGGGCAGGTTTCAAATCTACCGTAGCATGCATGGGCACGGCGCTAACCAAAGAAAACGCGCACGAACTCAAAAAGCTTTCAAATAATGTAGTCCTTTGTTTTGATGGTGATACCGCAGGCGTCAAGGCTACCATAAAAAGCATTGACATACTGAAAGCTGAGGGATTTAATACCACAGTTGTATCCCTTCCGGACAAGCATGATCCTGATGAAATCTTGAAACTTTACGGCAAAGAATATCTGCAAAATCTTATCAACAACGCTTTGCCAGTAACCGACTTCTTGATAAAAAATGAGCAGAAAAACTATGACCTGAAAAAACCGAACGAAAAGGGCAAGTTCGCGCTTGCAGCGCTTGGCTTCATCGCCAAGATTGGTTCAAGCAGCGAAGAAGATCCTTACCTTGAAAAAGTGCGAGATTTGACAGGCATACCTATCGATATTTTGCGGCGTGACCTTGAAAAAATAAAAGGCGGACAAGCAGCTCCAAAAACAGATGACAAAACCGATGAAAATGTTTTAATTGCACGTGAAAATGGCAATATTAGAGCTATAAAGTTTTTACTCAGTTCGCTTATTCACAAGAAGGATTTTGTCAATAAAAAAATAGATTACAAAAGGCTGCTGCCAAGATACAAAGAGGTCATTGAAAAGGCCGAAGAAGGCATATCCATCTCGTCGTACTTTGACTATTTCGACATTGAAAATGAACCTGTTTTGAAAGACTGCCTAAACATGGATTTTTCAGAGTATCAAGGCAATGGCAAGCAATATTTTGATGAATGCCTGTGGCTTATCGTCAGCCAAGAGCTGGTCAACAAACAAACCGCACTGACAGAGCAGTTCAATAATTGCACTGACAGCGACGAACGCAAGAAGATTGTGCAGGAATTAAGCGCTGCAACAAAAGCGCTGAAAGAAAGGAAATTGGAGGAATTTTATGTCAGATAATAAAATAGACATTGAAATGAAGCGCATTTTTGATGTAGCGACAAAAAAGGGCTCAATAAATGAAGAAGACGTGTATTACAGGCTTCTCAAATATGACCTTTCAGCTCAGGAAATCCAAAAATTCATCAAAAAGCTTGAAAGCCATAAAATCAAAATACTCAAAACAGACGCTGAAAGCGATGAAGGTCTTGGTGATATTGAGAATTTTTCAGGTTTTTCTTCTGTTGACGACCCAGTTAAGATGTATTTGAAAGATATTGGCAAAGTGCCACTGCTTTCATCTGATGAAGAGATTGAACTTGCAAAAAGAATCCTTGATGGCGATGAAGAGGCAAAAGCCAGACTTTGCCAGGCAAACTTGCGCCTTGTTGTGTCTATCGCAAAAAGATGGGCAAGCACCAACTCGCTTGCATTTCTTGACCTTATTCAAGAGGGCAACATGGGACTTTTGCGTGCAGTTGAAAAGTTTGACTACACAAAGGGTTTCAGATTTTCAACTTATGCAACATGGTGGATAAAACAGGCAATCACGCGTGCTATTGCCGACCAGTCGCGAACCATACGCCTGCCTGTTCATATGGTAGAAACCATCAATAGATATGGCCGCACAGTTCGCCAGTTGACTCAAAAGCTTTCTCGCGAGCCGACGGTTGAAGAGGTCGCCGAAGCTATGGGCATAAGTGAAAATAAAGTAGTGGAAATACAAAAAAGCGCACTCGACCCTGTATCGCTTGAAACCCCAATCGGCGAAGAGGAAGACAGCAAGATGAGCGACTTCATCGAAGACGAATCAGCCAAGAGCCCGATGGAAGTTGCTTCACAAAAGCTTCTTCATGAGCAGCTGCTTGCCGTCATTGATACGCTTACTCCGCGTGAGCAGCAGGTAATTCGCGAGCGATATGGCCTTATAGACGGAAAAGCAAAGACCCTTGAAGAGGTGGGCAGAGAGTTCAGCGTTACTCGTGAGCGTATTCGTCAGATTGAAGCCAAAGCTCTGCGAAAACTCAAACACCCAAACCGTAGCAAAAAACTTGTTGACTTTATCAATTAATTTTATTAAAAAGGAGAAAGAATGGATTTTACACAAATACTCAACTATCAAAATTTAGATCGCGAGCTTTACAATATTGAACGTCAAATTAGAAGCAATGAAAACAAGCGCAAGGCAGAAGAGATGCATGAAAGCATGCGTGCTGCGCAAGAGAAGTCGTTGCAGCTTGAAAAAAAAGCAGGAGTGCTTCTTGCAGACATTGAAAAAATGAAAAAGCAATTTCAAATTCAGCAGGACAAAATTAACGAGTTCATGTCAAAAGACTTGTCTAAAATGTCAAGCGCTGAAATTGCAAAACTCACAACACTAAAAGATAAGCTTTCGCAAAATCTGGTAATTCTTGACAAAAACCTTACAGCACTTGCCGAAAACATCAACGCTGTGCTTGCCGAGTTCAATAAGACAATCAAAACATTCAACAGCGCCAAAGCTCAGTACAACGCCAGCAAAACGGCATACGAAAAAGATGTTGAGTCTGTTGAAAGCAAGAAAGATGAGCTTGCAAAAAAACTGGCAGTTCTTGCAAAAACTGTTGACAGCAAACTGATGGACGCCTATCAAAAGCGCCGTCACGAAAATATTTTTCCAGTGATTGTTCCACTTAGAAACAATTCTTGCGGCGGCTGTCATATCGAACTGCCTTATGCAAATATTTCAAAACTTGAAAGCGAAGGCATTCTTTCCTGCGAACATTGCAGACGTATTATTTATAAAGATTAGTCAAAAAAACAAAATTTTTCAAAATTTTTCGGCCGCACAGGCTATAAAGTTACAAAGTCGGGCAACCGACTTTTTTTGTGCCAACAAAACTTTTATATGAAAATCGCTTGCCAATTCAATAGCGATTTAATATAATATAATCATAAATAAAGGCGTAATTTATGATATTTAAAAAATTTTTCAATAAAGACGCCGATAAAGTAGAGCATTTTGCACAAAAATTTAATTTACCACCTCGGATCATGGACTTAATTCTTTCACGAGGTATCAACACTGACAAAGAAATAGAAGAATTTTTAAACCCAAAAACCATGCACAATCCATTTTTGTTGAATGGCATGCAGGAACTTGTCAATAGGGTAAAACTTGCCAAAGAGCTGAACGACAAAGTGCTTATTTTCGGCGATTATGATGTCGATGGCGTGAGCGCGACATCAATTATGATTAAAGCCCTCGCTTTGTATGGCATCAATGCAGACTTTTATCTGCCAAACCGCTATATTGACGGCTACGGCTTGACCAATGCTGTCATTGATAAAATAGCAAGCAAATTTTCACCAAATCTGATTATCACAGTCGACTGTGGTATTTCTTGCGCGCAAGAAATAGAGTATGCGAAAAACCTAGGCATCGAAATCATGGTCACCGACCACCATGAAATACCAGAAACAATTCCAGATACAGTTGTTGTCAATGCAAAAATTGAGGGGCAACAATATCCTTTTCGCGAGCTCTGTGGTACAGGGGTTGCATACAAGTTTGCCGAGGCACTTCTTGGTTCAAAGGAAGCTGAACAATTTTTGCCTGTTGCAGCCATAGCAACAATCGTTGACATTGTTCCGCTCATTGGCGAAAACAGGACAATAGTTTCACGCGGCTTGAAGTTGTGCGATAAATATCTGCCGATTGGACTAAAAATGATGTTCAAGGAATATGATATTTCGGTTGCCAAGCCAAATGCGACAGACATTTCTTTTAAGATTGGCCCGAAACTTAACGCATCTGGTCGAATGGGCGATGCTGTCGATTCGCTTAAAGTCTATTTTGAAACCGACCCAGTGAAGGTTAAGTCCTGCCTCGAAAAGATAAAGGTTCACAATACGCGCAGACAGGAAATTTGCAACAAGATATATGACGACTGCGAAAAAGCGTTATGCCGAGTAGACATGAAAAATCAGCGCGTGATTACTCTTGCTTCAAAAGCCTGGGATAAAGGCGTGCTTGGAATTGTCTGCTCGCGACTTGTAGAGAAATATCACAAACCAGTATTTTTGTTTGCCCAAGAAGGAGAGCTTCTCAGCGGCTCGGGTCGAAGCATTGACGACATCAACATTCACCAGCTGCTTTCCTCGCTCAAAGATATACTGGAAACTTTTGGTGGGCACTCGATGGCAGCGGGATTATCACTCAAACGTTCAAACTATGAGCTTTTCAGCCAAAAGATTAATTCTTTTGCCCTCAACTCGATCAATGATGAAGTGTTTATTCCTATTGAGTATTACGACCAAGACATCACAGAAGAGGAAGTGTCGCCCGAGCTTTTGAAAGGACTTGCACTGCTTGAACCATATGGCTGCGCAAATCCAAGGCCAAAGTTCAAAATTACCGTCCATGATGCAGAAATCCTGCCAATGAAAAAGTTCCCTCAGCATGCAAACATCAAGGTGGGCAAGCTAAACCTAACGTACTTTAATTTTATTGACAACATTGTCAAGATTGTCTTCTCGCGCAACAAGTCATTCATCTTCGAATTTCAGCCTCATTCTTCAAAAGGGATTGTTGACAAGTTTGATGGCGGCAGCTTCATAGTCGATGACGCGTACAAAAAGCTTAATTCGATCGAGCTGAATCAACTTGTCATCAATGGCAATTCAGATGCGAAATACACTTTATATCCGCAAAGCCAGCTTCTTTCATTCGTAGGCGGAACAAATACTACGGTGTTTGGCACATGCTTTGTCACATATTCATGCTTTGACTATGTTGAATTTGCTCGCACTTACAACACGCAGGGCATATATCATTTTGGCATATATGAAGACAAAGAGATTGGCTACAACTCCATCTTGCTGTCGCCAAAAGGACTGGCTTGGGCAAAGAACTTTACCAAGATCATCTTCCTGTCGCCTGTGCTTGACAAAAAGTATATTGCCGCACTGAATCGTGTTACAGATGCTGAGATTTTTGTGCCAGCAGAAAAAGGCGGTGATCCTCGTAAATTCGCAGGCATTGACCTTTCGCGTGGCGCGTTCGGCAAAGTGTATCGTGCTTTGTGCTCAAAGGCAGGGAAAAGCATCTATAACGTATTTGAAATTTATGACCAATGCTCACTAGAATCTCAGCTGTCCTTTTCAACCTTTTATGCCGCGCTTTTGGTTTTCAATCAGCTGGGCATAATCACAGTTGACGATAATGAGCAGATGATTATCAGGGTAAACAAATCAGTAAAAAACGATTTGACAAATTCAAGAATATATAACAGCCTGACTCAGCTCAAAACAACTTTTAAAGGAGAAATAGAAAATGCCAGACAAGGTAATCGCAGGTGATGTGCGCAATAAAGTTTGCCAAAATTTCACACTTACCGAAAGAGAAAAAGACATAGTTGACCATATCTTGACATTTGACCTTAACTATGACCGTATTTCAGTCATACTAGATTTTATCATTGAGCTTCAACTTGACAAAGCATCAGTAATGGCATTTTTGACGTATCAGCTTTACAAGTTTTTTCCGGAAGATGGTGACCAGGTTCGCGAAAAACTGAATGACGAAGAAAAAGAAATGGTTGACGATTACAAGTCAATCAAAGACATCAACAAGCTGACACTCAGCGAGGAGATCGACGACATACGCCGTATGTTTATTGCAATGGGCAATGATATGCGCGTGGTTATTATCAAACTTGCAGGCGTATACTACGATATTTCACAACTTAACCTACCTTTGAACGAGAGCCAGTGGCTTTTTGTAAAGTTTGTCAAAGAAATCCATGTTCCTTTGGCAGAACGCCTTGGTCTTGATAAGCTCAAACTAAACCTTTATGATAATGTAATCAGACTTGAAAATCCTGTTGAATATAGCCGATTGAAAGCGACTATTGAGAGCAAACGTGAAGAGCATGAACAGCAACTCGCTTTGACCGAGTCAAGACTGCAAGCAATACTTGATGACCTAAAAATAAATGGTGAAATTCAAAGCCGCATCAAACATGTGTCCTCAATTTTTAATAAGCTTCACAATAAAAGCCTTACGCTTGACCAGATTTATGACATCTTGGCAATGCGCGTCATTGTTGACACTGTGGAAGAGTGCTACGCTGTTCTTGGCCGTGTCCATGCCATATACAAGCCAATGGCAGGGCGAGTCAAGGACTATATCGCGTCGCCAAAGCCGAACGGTTACAAGTCGCTGCATACAACGATTATTGCAGAAAACCAGCATCCTCTTGAAATTCAAATCCGAACCAAGAAAATGCATGAAGAGTCTGAGTTCGGTGGTGTTTGTGCGCACTGGCTTTACAAAGAAAAGAAGAACAAAAAAGACGACTTTGATAATCGTTTGACATGGTTCAGACAGACCATTGAAAACGCAAAAAGCATGTCAAACGACGACTTTATCGAAACTTTGAAAAGCGACCTTTATGCCGGAGTCATCATTGTGCAAACTCCAAAAGGCAGGGTTATTGAATTTCCAGAAGGCGCGACTGCAATCGATTTTGCCTATTCAATTCACACAGATATCGGCAACAGCTGCGTAGGCGCAAAAATCAATGGTAAACTGCGTCCAATTACAACTCAGCTTTGTAATGGTGATATTGTTGAGATTTTGACATCGTCAAATTCAAAAGGTCCATCTCGTGATTGGCTGAAATATGTACGCACGCCATCAGCGCGAAGCAAAATAAAATCATTTTTCAAAACTGAACTCAAAGATGACAATATTCGTTTTGGCAAAAGCATGCTTACGCAGGCCGTGCAAGACAAGGGCTTCACGATGGCTCAGCTTCTTACAGACGAGTATCTGGCAGAAATACTGCGCCGATACAACATGGACAATCTTGATGAGCTTTATGCCGCGATTGGCTCTGGCTCGCTGACCGCTATGCAAGTTTCAGCACGCCTTGTAAATCTTTACAACAATGATAACATTTCTCTGCCAAAGGTAGAAAATGTGGTACACCTCAAACGCAATAAAGATGGCGTGCTTGTTGATGGTGACAGCGGTATGCTTGTCAGGTTTGCAGGGTGTTGCAGTCCGATTGAGGGCGATGATATCATTGGCTACATCTCACGCGGCAGAGGAGTGACGATTCACCGAAAGAGTTGCCCAAACTTGCGCTTCCTTGAAAGCGAAAGGCTTATTGATGCTCAGTGGCAGATAAAAGAGGATGCAACATTCTCGGCCACAATTAAAATAGTCGCAGAAAAGGCGGACAACAACCTTGCCAAACTCACCAGCCTGATCACAGGCTTAAAAATCAACATCAAGGGCTTTGACGCAAAGGATGTGGGCGATTCGTTTATCTGCACTCTGCGTATTGACGTCAAGAATAAAAACGAGCTCGACAGTGCTTTGACGGCTATCAGAAATATAAGGAATGTAATCAGCGTTTACAGGAGTGAAAGATGGTAAAATCAAATATCGAAGAATATATCGTAGACCTTGAAGACCTCTGTAAAATGTTTCGCCTGCCTGAAAACATTGTTATCGAGCACACCGAAGTTTCAGAGGGAAACTTATTTCAAGATAAATTTGTCTATCATGAGGCAGAACAGCGCACTGAGTACAATTTTTCATTCACGCTTAACGATGAGTTTACAGCTCTTCATAAAAAATCCTATCGCAAGCGTATGGTGAAGAATTTTCTTTACTCCATTCTTTCAAAAAAGCTCAATAAAAATTTGCCTTGGGGCTCGCTGACTGGCGTGCGCCCAACTAAGTTTGCACGCGAGCTTATTGCATATGGTGAAATGAAAGAGCATCTTGTCAGCGAAATGCTGCAAAAAGACTATTTTGTTTCGCCAGAGAAAGCTCATCTTGTGGCAATGATATTAAAAAACCAAAAGGGCATAATTCGAAATGACAACCTGGTTGATTTGTACATCAATATCCCTGTTTGTCCATCACGATGCCTTTACTGCTCATTTATTTCAAGCGAGTATAGTATGGTCAAGGACAAGCTTGAAAGCTATATTGACGCCATGATAAAAGAGCTTGATGCCGTCAAAGACATCATGAAAGAACGCGTCTATCTTGTTCGCAATGTCTATATTGGTGGCGGTACTCCGTCCGTGCTTTCAGCAGAGCAACTTGACAGACTGCTCAGTCAGATAAACTTTCCAATAACTGAATTTACCGTTGAATGCGGACGCCCAGACACCATTACAAGAGAAAAATTGCAGGTACTTAAAAAGCATAAAGTTTCGCGAATATCAATAAACCCTCAGACCTTTTGCGAAGCCACTCTCAAACGTATTGGTCGCAAGCATAAAGTTGAGGACGTACTCAACGCATACGGCATGGCACTTGAAGAGGACTTTATTGTCAATATGGACATTATTGCAGGTCTGCCAGGAGAAAGGTTTGCGACTTTCAAAAAGACCATTACAACACTGCTTGAACTGAGTCCACACAACATTACAGTACATACGCTTTCTGTAAAAAATGGCGCACAATTAAAGGACAATACGCAGCTTCTTAGTGAAAAAGATATTACCAAAATGATTGACTACTCCCAAAAAACGCTGCTTGAAAATGGTTACAAGCCATACTATCTTTACAGGCAAAAAAATCAGCTTTGCGGGCTTGAAAATGTTGGCTATTTCAGAGATGAATATTTGTGCGCTTTCAATATTGACAGCATGGAAGAGACAAATACCATTATTGGCATAGGCGCGGGCGCAATCAGCAAGCGGGTATACAACCTTGAAAAAAAGATTACGCGTGAATCGAACGCCAAATTTATCGAGGATTACATCGCGCGCATAGATGAAATCATTGATAAAAAGAAAATTTTTTTTAAATAATTGATGTTTTTTGTTTACAAATCTTTGTAAAGATGTTATAATAAAACAGTCGATAATGCCGTCTTGCGCAGTAATTACGAGACCTTCTGACGCTTTGCTTCGCTTGAACGGTAAAAATTAAAAATAGGAGGGTAATCATGGAAAAGAAAGAAATAATTGATAAATTCAAACTTTCAGAAAATGATACAGGTTCAGTACAAGTGCAAATCGCACTTTTGACAGCAAGAATCAATCACCTTAATGAGCATTTGAAAGCAAACAAAAAGGACAATCACTCACGTCGTGGATTGCTTCAAATGGTTGGTAAAAGAAAGGGCTTCTTGCTTTACCTTAAAGAACGTGATATTGAAGCATACAGAAATATCATTAAAGAACTGAACATACGTGAAGTAAAATAAGCTACAAAAGGGGGGAGATATGTATTTATCGACCCTTTTTTTAAACAATTTAAGGAGATTATATGAAAGAAGATGCAAAGATTTATGAAATAGAAATAGGTGGAAAAAAGGTTACATTTGAAACTGGCAGACTTTGCGAGCAGTCAAATGGCAGTTGCCTAGTTCGTTGCGGCGAAACAGTTGTCATGGTAAACGTAACAATGTCAAAAGAGCCACGACCAGGTGTTGACTTTTTCCCGCTTTCGGTTGATTTTGAAGAAAAAATGTATTCAGTAGGAAAAATACCTGGCGGATTCAAAAAACGCGAAGGTCGCCCTTCGGATAAAGCTATCCTTACATCTCGTTTGATTGACAGACCATTAAGGCCGCTTTTCCCAAAAGGTTTTTATCATGACGTTTGTGTGGTTGCTACCGCTCTTTCTGTTGACCCTGATGTTGCACCAGAACCAATGGCAATGCTTGGTTCAAGCTTTGCGCTGTCAATATCAGACATTCCATTCATGGGACCAACAGGTTCTGTGCAAGTGGGGCTTGTTGACGGAAAATTCATCATAAATCCAAATAATGAGGAAAGAGAAAAATCAACCTTGCATCTTACAGTTTCAGGTACAGAAGACGCAGTGCTCATGGTAGAAGCTGGCGCAAAAGAAGTCCCAGAGGAAACAATGCTTGATGCAATCATGTTTGCACATGAGGAAATAAAAAAGATAGTTGCCTTCCAAAAGAAGGTTAAAGCAGAAATAGGAAAACCTGTTTGCGAAAATCTTGTTTTTGACATTGTGCCTGACGAAATTGACAAAGCTGTTCGCGAATATGCTGATCAAAAGCTTGATCATGCTCTCGACACGTTTGACCGTCATGAACGCCAAAGCCGTCAAGACGAGGTTGACGCTGACGTCAAAGCGCATTTTGCAGAGATGTTCCCTGAAAAAGAGAAGGAAATCGGACAAGTCCTTTATAAAATGACAAAAGAGAAAGTTCGTGCCAAAATTCTCAATCAAGGCGTTCGTCCTGATGGAAGACAATTGACAGAAATTCGTCCTATTTGGTGCGAAACAGGAGTGCTGCCACGTACTCATGGAAGCGCAATCTTCACAAGAGGTCAAACGCAGGTAATGACAACTTTGACTCTTGGTACTGTTTCTGATATGCAAAAGCTTGAAGGCCTTGATGATGAAGAAGTCAACAGATATGTTCATCATTACAATATGCCAGCGTATGCAACTGGTGAGGCAAAAGGAATAAAGAGTCCAGGCAGACGTGAAATTGGTCATGGCGCGCTTGCTGAAAGAGCGCTTGAACCAGTTATTCCATCTGAGGAAGAGTTCCCATATGCGCTGCGCTTAGTTTCAGAAGTGTTGTCGTCAAACGGCTCATCTTCAATGGCTTCCGTTTGTGGCTCAACTCTTGCGCTTATGGACGGCGGCGTGCCAATTAAAGCACCAGTTGCGGGCATTGCTATGGGCTTGATTAAAGACGAGGCAACAGGTAAAGTCGCAGTCCTTTCAGATATTCAAGGCCTTGAAGACTTCCTTGGCGATATGGACTTTAAAGTTACTGGTACAGCCAAAGGCGTAACCGCAATTCAAATGGATATCAAGATAAAAGGTATCGACAAACAAATCTTGACAACAGCTCTCAAACAGGCACGCGAAGGCAGAATGTTTATTATGAATAAATTGCTTGAAGAAATTAAAGAGCCTCGTGCTGAGCTTTCTAAATATGCTCCAAAGATTATTACATTCTCTATTGACCCAGATAAGATTAAAGATGTAATCGGCTCTGGCGGGAAAATGATCAATAAGATTATTGACGAGACGGGTGTAAAAATCGATATTGAAGATGATGGACAGGTATTCATTGCAACTCAGGATCTTGAAATGGCAGAGAAAGCCAAGAAAATCATACTGGGAATTGTAGAAGATGTTGAAGTAGGCGATGTTTACGATGCAAAAGTTGTCCGCATAATGAACTTTGGCGCGTTTGTAGAGTTCGCAGGCAATAAAGAAGGCATGATTCACATTTCAAAACTTTCAAACAAACGTGTTGAGAAAGTTGAAGATGTTGTAAAAATAGGTGATATTGTCGAAGTTGAAGTCATCAAAATTGATGAAAAGGGCAGAATAGACCTGAAACGTATTGTTCCAAAGAACAATCAACAAAACCAAGAACAAAAATAAAAATCAAAAAACTGGCATAAGTATTGAAAGATGCCAGTTTTTATATTATCGGAAGTTTTGTCTGCAAGCGCCGTTAGGCATTTGTAAGCAAAACTGATGTTTATTCAAACTGTGATGCCGCTATTAAGCGGATTTGCGTTTAGCAAATTGATTTGCAAACATCGTGAGCAAATCAACATCACATAGTTTATATCATGATATCAATGCTGCCAAGAAAAACGACTTTTTCTGAATGATAAAACTACCATTTGTGGCAGCAATCGAGCGGATTTTATGTCGTTTTTTATAGCTTTTCAGACTGCCAAAAAAAATCATAAAAGGGAAATATCACTAAAATTTGCAAAAAAACAGCTTTTTTTTGAAAAAAACATCAAAAAAACCGATAATTTATGAAAATTTTTCATTTAGGGTATTGAAAAAACAATAAATCAGTGCTATAATAGGAGGCGAGATGAGGATTATACATAACAATAAAAAAGCATATCACAACTTCTTCATTTCAGATACGCTTGAAGCGGGTATTGCTCTCAAAGGCGGAGAAATCAAATCGGTCAGTGCAGGCAAAGTCAATCTCAGTGACAGCTACGTTGTCATCAAGGACGGCGAAGCTCTTCTGCGAAACTGCTACATTGCGCCGCAAGATTCGGCCTCAGAAAGTGATGCCAAGCGTACAAGAAAGCTGCTTTTACATAAAGATGAAATTTTGCGGCTCAACAGACAAACACTTGAAAAAGGCATGTCAATCATTCCAACCAAGATTTACCTTACAAAAGGACATGCAAAAGTGGAAATTGGACTGGCAAAAGGCAAAAAACTTTATGACAAGCGGCAATCTCTCAAAGACAGACAAACCAAGAGAGAGATAGACCGAGCAATCAAAAACTACTAACCAAACCCAGGAAACGGGGGCGTTATTGGTTTCGACGGGGAGCATTGGTCGAAATGTAAAGCATGTGGCATGCCCTTTGCCTTAGTAAGGACAACGCGAATAAACGCAAACAATAACACCGTTCGTATGGACACTGCAAGCTACGCTTGCGCTGCCTAGTCGGACAAAACAAACGGTCGAACAGATTTTGACCAAATCTTCTGAAATGTTCGTCAGCATGCAGTAAGGTTTCAAAATTATTGACGCTCTTTAGTCAAGATTGCCTTGCCTTGACTATACCAAAAAGGCTCAGCCAATAAAATTTTGTCTATGCAAAGATTATTGGTGAAAGTTTTGGCATAGACTAAACATGTAGAAAAGTTTCGCACAAGTTTTTCGGAAGCGGGTTCAAATCCCGCCGTCTCCACCAAAAAAGGTCAAAAAAAACAAAGAAAAGGAGTGAAAATTTATGAGTTCAGTAATTATCACAGTTGTCGTTGTTCTTGGTATCGTTGTTGCAGGAGGGTTTCTTCTGTACTTTATGGCCGACCTGTTCATGAGCCTTTCAAACCGCAACAAAGATCAAAAGACAATCGAAAAACGCAATCAAGAAAAATCACAAGAGCTTGAGGACCGCATCAACAAACTTGAAAACGCAGATGAATTGAAAAAAGACCCTCAAATTGCAACAGTGCTTTACAATGGCGCAGTTGTAGAGGCGTACAATCCTGACGAAGACGAGGAAGAGCAATCTGTTGTTGCAGAAGACCAGGCAGAAGAAGTACAAGAGGAAGATCCAGCAGAAGAGGCCGAGGAAGAAGAGGAAGACGACTCTGACACAACAGAGTACATCAGACAACGCCGCGCTGAATTGATGGAGCGCCTTGCCCGCATGCAAAGTGAACAGGCTGAAAGCGAAGAGGAAGAGGAGTCTGACGACGACGTAGTCGATATGACAGAAGATGAAGACGCTGAATCAGACGAAGCTGTTGAATCTGACGCTGAAACTGAAACCGAAGAGGAAGATTCAAAAACAGAAGTTGCAGACGATGGCGCAGACGACGAATCTGTTGAAGAGGAAGAAAGCATTGAGGATGCTGACGAGCCTGTTGCTGCTCAGCCAGCAGCTGCTGAAACAGATTCTCTTGCTTCAACAATGACGCTTGAAGAGCTTGAATCAAGCCTTGCAGATGCACAGGAAAAACTCAAACAAAATGAGAAAGAGCTTCGTCAATGCAAGAAAGAGTTTGTTCCACTTCGTCGCGTAAAGAAAACTCTTGAAAACGACGAGAAAAAGCTTCGCAGAAAAGAAGCTTTGGTCGCAAAACAGAAAGTTGTGCTTTACGGCGTAAACAACTACGCAGATATTGATGAAGAAAAAGCAAAAAAACTTGCCGAAGACCTTGACCTTCTCGACGGTTTGAAGCTTTCTGTACAACACTGCCAAGAAGTGATGAGTAAAAACGAAGAAAGATATCCTCTTCTTGAAAAGATTTTCAATCTTCTTTCATCACAAAATGCAGAAATCAAAGATGAAATCAAAAAATTGCAAGATGCAATTTCAACGCTGAAAGGCGAAGACGCTGAATAAAAACAAAAATTTTCACAAAATATATACAAAACGCAGGCAAATGCCTGCGTTTTTTGCAATATTTTATGTTTTTAACAATTTTTCTTTTGCTGCTTTTTACAAAAGCTGGTTATGTGGCAATTTAGCAATATACAAAAAGATTTTACTGCCAGTTTATATGTGTCTGCCCGTGATGAATCAAGAAGTTGTTGCACTTTGAAAAATGTTTGCAGCCAAAAAATCCACGATATGCCGACAATGGACTTGGGTGAGGTGCTTTCAAAACAAGGTGTTGAGGCGCGATTTTGTCGGCAAAGCTTTGCGCATAGCTTCCCCAAAGCATAAACACCATTGGCTCAGTTCGCTTCCCTAAAAGTTCAATGATTTTTCCAGTCAACTTTTCCCAGCCTTTGTCTTTGTGTGAATATGCCTGTCCACGGCGAACTGTCAGAACGGTATTCAAAAGCAGCACACCTTGGTTCGCCCATCTTTCAAGGTTGCCAGTTTGCAGACACTTGATACCAAGGTCATCTTCAATTTCTTTCATGATGTTGACAAGCGACGGCGGAATTTGCACATCATCAGGCACAGAAAAAGACAGACCTTGTGCCTGACGTGGCTCATGATATGGGTCTTGCCCAATAATGACCACTTTGACCTTGTCAAAAGGCACATGGTTGAGCGCATTGAATATGTTTGCCTCGGCTGGATAGATTTCCCGCGTTGCATACTCAACTTTTAAAAATTCTTGAAGTTTTTTGAAATATTCCTGTTCGAACTCGCCTTTCAAAAGGTCGAACCAGCTTCTTCGTAATTGTATCATAGCTTTATTTTAATATATTTGCTCACAAAGGTCAATCACAAAAGAAAAAAATCAGAAAAAGGACGATTTTGACGAAAAAAACAACATTTTATATTGAAAAATCTGACAATTTGCAAATGTATTTTAATTCATTTTGTTTTTTGCCTTCAAGTCATTATAATAAAAATGGAGGAAAAAACATGAGTTGCCCAATAAATATGACAGGTTTTGGTCCATCACCTATCCCGGAAGAGGCAAAATGGATTCAGCTTAAAGACATCACGCAGGTTTCAGGCTTTTCGCATGGCTGTGGCAAGTGCGCACCGCAGCAGGGTACATGCAAACTGACACTGAACGTAAAAAACGGAATAATCAAGGAGGCGCTCGTCGAAACAATCGGCTGCTCAGGCATGACGCATTCAGCGGCAATGGCGGCAGAAATACTGCCAGGAAAAACCCTGCTTGAAGCCTTGAATACCGACCTTGTTTGCGACGCCATCAATGACGCAATGAAAAACATATTCCTGCAACTTGTTTATGGTCGAAGCCAGTCGGCGTTCTCTGAAAATGGCTTGGCAGTGGGCTCTGCACTTGAAGACCTAGGCAAAACCCTTTCAAGCAATGTTGGCACGGTATATTCGCGCGCTGACAGAGGCACACGCTATCTCAACCTTGCCGAAGGCTACATCACCAAAGAAGGCCTTGACGAAAATGGCGAAATCATTGGCTATGAATATGTGGCAATCGGCTCGCTTATGAAATCACTACGCGAAGGCATGCCAGCCGCTGAGGCAATCCAAAAGGCCACCAAGACTTATGGCCGCTTTGCCGAAGCCGCCAGCATAATCGATCCAAGGGAGGTGGAGTAATGGACTTTACCACAAAACACACAAATATTGATGCTACTTTAAAAAAATACAACATCAAAAGCCTTGACGAAGCTCATCAAATCTGCCTTGATGCAGGAGTTGACGTAGGCAAGATTGTCAAGGGCATTCAACCAATATGCTTTGATAATGCGGTCAAAGCATATGAAATCGGCGTTGCCATAGCCATCAAAACAGGCACTCACAAAGCAGCAGATGTTGCGCTCTGCCTTGGCGAAGGGCTGCAAGCATACTGCGTCAAAGGCTCGGTTGCCGACGAAAGGCAAATCGGTCTGGGGCATGGCAGACTTGGCAGCATGCTGCTGAACGAAAACACTAAATCATTTTGCTTTCT
This sequence comes from uncultured Clostridia bacterium, assembly GCA_946487985.1. Classification (GTDB taxonomy): domain Bacteria; phylum Bacillota; class Clostridia; order Christensenellales; family UBA1242; genus Caccovivens. The sequence continues at coordinate 5,378 of CAMLUY010000001.1, read as the reverse complement.
TGCAGGTCATGAAAGCTTTGCAGCCGCTGAGGGGGCAATAGGCATTGTCACTTCGGCAAATAAGGTCAGACGCACGCCGCTAAACGTCATCTTGAACGGGCTTGGCAAGGACGCTGCATACATTATTGCCCGCATCAATGGCTTCACTTTTGTCAATACATCTTTTGATCACGGCACAGGCGAGCTGACCTTGCTTGGTGAAAAGGCATTTTCAAAAACTGACCGCGCAAAGGTTAAGGTATATGGCGCGTTCGATGTGCCAGAAGGCGTAGCCATCATGAAACATGAAAATGTTGATGTGTCAATCACTGGCAACTCAACCAACCCAATGAGGTTTCAGCACCCAGTTGCCGGCATATACAAGAAATATTGCTTTGAAAACGGCAAAAAATATTTTTCAGTCGCATCTGGCGGTGGCACAGGTCGAACCTTGCATCCTGACAACATGGCTTGCGGGCCTGCAAGCTATGGTCTGACAGACACCATGGGAAGAATGCACTGCGATGCCCAGTTTGCTGGCTCATCATCAGTACCAGCTCACGTTGAAATGATGGGCTTTATTGGCATGGGCAACAATCCAATCGTGGGCGCTACTGTAGCTCTTTCTGTCGCTGTTGAAACAAGTACAAAAAACTAAAAACTCGGCACAAAATGTTGACAAAACAAGAAAAATATCCTATACTGAGAAAAATCAAGGTGGTGACATTGACCACAGTAGCTCGCGCAAGCCGCATCAAGAGATAGGGTGGCTGGTGAAAACCCAAATGCACTGCGCAGGCGAATTACAACAATGCCAAGCTTTGCGTTCAGCCTTACGAAAAGGCAAAGAGGTGCATTCGATGAAAAAATCAATGCATAAAATTAGGTGGTACCACGAACAGCACGTTTCGTCCTAAAATATGGGTGAACGTGCTTTTTTAATATGATTTGGAGGGCAAAATGACAAAAACAGACACAAATTTATTTAATACATTAAAGGAACGCGGGCTTCTCTATCAATGCACAGACATTGACCTTCTCAAAAAGATGCTGGAAAGCGGCGAAAAAATCGCCCTTTATGAAGGCACTGACCCAACAATGGACAGCCTTCATATTGGTCACTGTGTTCCATATTGCATACTTCGCAGGTTTCAAAAAGCAGGGCACAAGGTATATCTTTTGATGGGCGGAGCCACTGCATGCGTTGGTGACCCATCAGGCAAGAGTGAGATGCGCCAGCTTTTGTCAAAAGATGTGATTGAAAACAATATTGCAAAAATAAAGAAAAGTCTGTCAGTCTTTTTGGACTTTGAAGGTGAAAACGCAGCCGAAATTGTCAACAATGCTGACTGGTTTAATGGAATTTCATACATCGACTTTATGCGGGATATTGGCAGGCACTTTAATGTCAACAAAATGCTTTCAAATGAGCTTTATGCAAACCGCATCGAAGAGGGCGGTTTGACTTTCTTTGAGATGGGATACATGCCAATGCAGGCATATGATTTTGTACATTTGAACAGCGTGCATAATTGCACTCTCGAATGGGGCGGCGCTGACCAGTGGGGAAATATCGTTGCAGGTGTTGAGCTTGCAAGAAAGCTTTCCTTTGCTGACGGCAAAGAGCGCACCATGGTAGGGGCAACAAACCCACTGCTTCTTACTCCCGAAGGCAAAAAGATGGGCAAGACCGAAAAAGGTGCAATTTGGATAGACCGCGACAAAATCTCTGCATACGATTTTTATCAGGGCATTTACCAAACGCCAGACGCATGCGTTGAAATGATGTTTGCGCTTTTCACTGACCTGCCAATGCAAGAAGTTCGTGATCTGATTGCAAAAGACATCGTTGCTGCCAAAAAGAGCTTGTGTTTTGAAATAACCAAGTTTGTCCGAGGTGAAAGCGACGCAATCCTTGCACAAAGCATGAGCGAAAACCTGTTCGCTCAGGGTGGCGACGATGCACCAATAATTGAAATTGATGCAAAACGAGCCGAAGAAGGCATAAACATTTGCGACCTTTTGTTTGAAACCAAGCTTGCGCCATCAAAGAGTGAAGCTCGACGATTGATAACTGGCGGCGCGATTACTGCGGGTGGTGAAAAAGTAGATGATTTTAAAAAGATGTATTTTTCAAGTGACTTTGAAAACAACTCCTTGCTACTCAAAAAGGGTAAGAAGTCGTTTGTTAAAGTTGTGCTGAAATAGCCTGCTCTGCTCATGGAAAGCATCTTTCGCATATGGCGAAAGATTGCCCTCTCGTTTTGCAACAAAACGAGAGGGCTGCGCGCATAATGCACGCGCTTTCCATGAGCCCCTGTCACACGCGCCTGGTTTTTTTCAGCGCCAATAAATTTCACGCATAAAGGATACAACATGTTCGAAAAAGAAGTCATGCTTATCGAAAAGAAATCAAAATTCATCGGCTATCTTCTCAGATGCACAACAGAGTCACAAATCTCAGCCGCACTTTGCAGCCTTAAATCTCAGCATAAAAAGGCCACGCACATCACATACGCCTATCGCCTTTCAAGCCCGTTTGCTGAAAAGGCTTGCGACGATGGCGAGCCAAGCGGTACAGCAGGCCGCCCAATCTTGTCAGTACTGCAAAAACGAGATGAGCGCGATGTTTGCGTCTTTGTTGTGAGATATTTTGGCGGTGTCAAGCTTGGCGCAGGAGGTCTGGTGCGCATGTACTCAAAGACTGCTGGTGCGCTGCTAAAAGATTGACAGACACAAAAAATAAAAGGAGCGTCATGAAAGAAATCACCGAAATCAAAAAGATTGGCAAAGGATTGCGCTACGATGTGTACGTTGACGAACAACTTTTGGGCACTTTTGAAGCTGAAATTCTCGCACGCCACTCGCTTAAAACAGGACAGAGCTTTGACGAAGACTTTTTTGAAGAGCTGAAACTTGAAAACGGCGATTATGCCTGCTTCAATCGCAGCCTTGGCCTGCTTGGCAAAAGCATGAAAACCGAAAAAATGCTTAAAGATTTTCTGCGCGAAAAGAAATATCCACGCTCGTCCATTGACAAAGCCATCAACAAACTCAAAGATTATGGCTACATCAATGATGAAGCTTTTTGCGAGAACTACATCAACTGCTACCTTTCATCAAAAAGCCGACGCAAGCTTAAATATGACCTGCTGTCGAAAGGGGTTAAAGAGGACATAATCGACGAAAAACTTGATGAGTTACTGCCTTCAACGCAGGAGCGCGACAATCTGCTTGCATTGTCCGAAAAATTTATGAGAAACAGAGATTTTGACCAAAAAACCAAGCAAAAGTTCTTTTCTCACTTTGCTGGAAAAGGCTATGACTTTTCAGAAATATCAAACGTATGGGAGGAAATACAAAATGGTAGGAATTGACATCATCGACATTGAACGCGTAGACGGCAGCGATGAATTTCTAAATAAAATTGCAAACGAAAAGGAAATTGAATACGTTAAAAAATCCTTTTGCGACAGCCTTCGCCTTCAACGCACAGGAGCTCTGTTTTGCGTCAAGGAAGCCGTTATGAAGGCCCTCGACCTTGGCAAGGGCAGCGGTGTTGTTTTCAAGGATATCGAGCTTACCCATCAACCATCGGGCAAGCCGTCAGTGATTTTGCATGGCAAAGCCCTTGAAAGGCTCAATCAGGCCTACTCTGGCAAACGCATTGAAGTATCCCTTTCACACACACCAATTACAGCCATCGCTATTGCCATTGTGGCAGACTAGATTTTTTCTTTGCTCAGTTGCAATGCAGCTGCCCAGTTTAAATATTCAAACAAAAAAACACGCATAAAGCATGATAAATTCTCAGACCGTACAAAAATAAACTTTTTTACAGCCTGGCATGCATAAAGCGTGTTTTTTTATTTAAACTAAAATCAAATTCAGCGTTTATTTTTTTCAATAAAAGGGGATAATCATGAAAAACAATCTGCTGCTTCGAATAAAAATGCGAAATAAAATGAGGAAAGTCGAAAAAGACCCAGACGCCTTTATTTCTCGCGTTTTGCATGCAAATTTTGCTGGCGCAGAGCATAGTATGAAAGTAGAAGGGGACTTTGAAATTTTCAATGAAGTCTTCAAGCAAACGCATGACGAACTTGAACCCCTTTTAAAAGCCGACCTTATTGATTACTGGGAAATTGGAGAAAATGGACGAACAAATCCGAAGAGGAGAAATCTATTACGCTGACCTCAGCCCTGTTGTAGGAAGTGAACAGGGTGGTGTTCGTCCTGTGCTCATAATTCAAAACGATATCGGGAACAAATACTCGCCAACGGTAATCGTTTCTGCCATCACCAGCCAGCTTGGCAAGGCCAAACTGCCCACGCATATCGAGCTGCCTGCCGACAGATACAATCTGCCAAAAAACTCGGTCGCGCTTTTAGAGCAAATCCGCACCCTTGACAAACGCCGCTTGCAAGAAAAGGTCACCTGCCTTTCACCCGAGAAGATGAAAGAAGTCAACAAGGCCCTTCTTATCAGCCTGGGTTTTTGATAACATGCCTTTTTTCAGGCCTTGTTCGGCCTTTTTTCAATGGCCTGCACAATCTTGAATATGTCGCGCCAACCGTTTGCAAGAAACCTGTTTTCGCCTTTAAGATGCCTGTTTGACGGATTTCTAAATATGATGACTGGCACAAGTGCAGAAATTTCCTGTATGTTGCGTACTGAATCTTCAATCATGATGTCGATACCTCTGTCCGCGACAATTTTAGTTTTTCCCTGTCTGTCATTTGTAAAGAAAATTTCATCATAATAAACATTATTTTTCGCCAGCCAACTCTTTATTGCCAAGCGCATATTTTCGCCGCTTTCGTCATTTCCGTCAGATTTGTACCGTGATGTAATAATGATGATTTTATGCCCTTGCCTATGCAATTTGTGCGTAATTACGTCCGCTCCGTGATGCATCGACACATTTTTTGCATAGTGAAAATTGTGCTGTTCCCAAAATTCATCTTCGATTTCAGCGGTCACGCCATATTGATTGCAAAATCTGACCTTGCTTTTGTCCAATTTGTATGCGATATTTTTGCTTTTCAGGTATTTTTCAAAGTATTTTCTTACATATCTGTCAAGATTGCAAAGCACGCCATCTACATCAACGCCAATCGTCATAACAGCTCCTTTGCTTTTGATTATACCATACCCAGGCTCAAAACCAAACTCGATAGACAATTTTTTACAATTTTGATGAAAAAGATTGACAGATTTGCCTTATTGTTGTATCATATACATGTTATCTGACGCTTTGTCAAGCACAGCCAAAGTCTGCGAAAGAGCGAAGCTGATGCTGCTTAAACTTGAAAATACTTGCAAAGTACAAGAAGAATTACAGATAGGGGTGTAGTTCATCGGTAGAATGAGAGTCTCCAAAACTCCAGAGGAGGGT